>JAZNDY010000260.1:0-23024 GCA_045588295.1 Acutalibacteraceae bacterium | reverse complement strand
GCATTCTTCAACCGTTTCATCTTTTTGAAGAAAGCCGCCCGGCAATGCCCAACAATCCTTGAAGGGCTGCTTTCCTCTTTTGATGAGGAGAATGCAAAGCTTCTGAACGGGTGAAAGGCGGTATTCTGTGCTTTTTTCTGTTCTGAGTGAGAATGCCGCAATGTCCGTTGTGACCGAAGGCCGTTCATATTTTTCTATGGAATAATTTGCAAGGAAAGCGGCTTCTGCCTTATCTGAAGTATGATTGAGTTCCAAGGAAAACAACCTCCTCTCTCTTAATTTCAAAATGATTATATCAAAGTGGTGCCGTGCTGTCAACCTGATGCTGAATTTTAAAAAGAAAGTTCTTCTCACAGCGTCAAAACGGTGATAAGTTTAGAGGATTTTGAAAAAAATCGGATAAATATTTAATAAAACGGTTTTAGCGGTATACATAAGGTATTGTATTTTGTTATATTTTATGATAGAATGATACCGAAATAATCAGAAAGTGTTTCTTTTTTAACGGAGAGGCTTATGAAAAAGAAATTCAGCAAAAAAAAGATAATAATTATATGCCTTGCCGTTCCTCCGGCGATTGCTTTGCTTGCGGTTATCGGTGCGGTGCTGTCACTTGTTGTGAGTTATCATCAGTATGCTTATGAAAAAGTGCCGATTGTTGACCGCTCAAACGAATACGTTGAACCTGTGACTGACCTTCAGCCTGAGGGTTGGGAGAACGTTACCGTTAACCCCGAGGATTTTGATAAAGAAGAACCTATTACTCTTGCGCCTCAGAGCAACGTAACACCGGACAGAGGTATCAGCCGCAACAATTCTTTTGGCAGAAGCTCAAATGCTATTAACGTTACGGGCAAAACGCCTATCTACAAGGTTGAACAAAAGGACCCTGATATTGAAAACATACTTATCATTGGCACGGATTCGAGAGACGTTACGAAAGAAAGAGGCAGAAGCGATGCTCTGATTATAATGTCTTATAACAAAAAAACAGGCCAGATAAAAATGACCTCTGTTTTGCGTGATTCGCTTGTGCCCATCGAGGGGCACGGCTGGAACAGAATCAATGCCGCTTATTCTTTTGACGGCGTGGGCCTTGCCATTAACACAATCAATGAGATTTTTGACCTTGATATTCAGCGGTTTGTGGTTATAGATTTCAACGGAGTTATCGATTTTATTGATGCGGTCGGCGGTGTTACAATAAATCTCACCAATGCGGAATATAAGGTGTTAAAACACTATTTTCCGGACAAAGATTTGAAAGTTGGCGAAAACCGTCTTGACGGCGAACTTGTGCTTGACTATATGCGAATACGTCGAATTGACAGCGACTTCAAACGTACCAACAGGCAAAGAACGGTTATATCCGCTCTTGCCAACGAGATTCTTAATAATAAAAGCATTCCTGAAATCTATCGGCTTACGCATTTTGCATTTAAGCTTGTTAAAACCAACATCACGGCAACAGAGCTTGTTTCCACAGTTCTTTCAATTGCAGTCAACTCAAAGGGCGGTATAAATATTGAAAACCAACACATACCTTACAGTGATGCGTTTGAATACAGATACTATAACGGAATGGCGATAACCGCGTTTGATATTGAAGACGCGGCAAGAAGATTACATGAATTTATCTACGGCAAAAACGTTTCTGCAACAAATTAAGTTGCATCAATTATAAAACGAAGAAGTCATATTATGAATAACATAAAGCCTTCGCAACAGGTCAGAACAATTCCAATTGAAGAATGGTGCAGACTCAACGGTGAGGGGCTGCGTCTGACGGCAAGAATCCGCATTGACGGCAACAGCATGTATCCGCTGATAAGACGGATGCAGGATTATGTTACGGTTAATCCCGTTAACCGCAAAATCCGCAAGGGTGACATTGTTCTTTTCAGACGTGCGGACGGTTGCTTTGTTGTTCACCGTGTGCGCAAAATCAAAGGGCAGATGCTTGTTACAATGGGTGATAACTGTGCTTCGCCTGACAGAGAAATAACTGCTGACTGTGTGCTCGGTTACATCACCCGTGTTGAACGTGGCAAACGCATAATCAACACAGACACTTTTTTCAGGCGTGTTACGGGTTTGGCTTGGCAACGGATTCTGCCATTGAGAAAAATTTATTCAAAAATCAAAAAAACCATCAGAAAATCGGGTGATGTTACCGATGAATGATACTTCTAAATTACCTGCATCGCTTGCGGAGCTTCTGGTTCAGCTTGACAGCAGAGGAATAACCGATTACAGGCGTTATAAAGCTGTGCGCAGCTATATGAATTTCCGTGCAAGAGAAAAAGATATTCCTATAAGCGGCACTTTTGAACTGACCCCTCTTTGCAACCTTGACTGCAAAATGTGTTACGTGCATCTTGAAAAGAATCAGCTGTGCGGTGCTCGGCTTCTTTCTGTTGATGAATGGAAAAAATTTGCAGATGAAGCTGTTGATTGCGGTATGATGTATGCAAGGCTTACGGGTGGTGAATGCCTGACGTATCCGCATTTTAAAGAATTTTATACATATCTTCAGAGCAAGGGCGTTGAAGTAACGGTTCTCACAAACGGCGTTTTGCTTGATGAAGAAATGACGGCTTTTTTTAAGGAAAATCCGCCTGCAGCGATTCAGATAACTCTTTATGGGGCATCCGATGAAACGTATATGAAAGTTACGGGCAGCAGAGCGTTTGCAAAGGTTATTGCAAACATAAAGAATATAATCGCGGCAAAACTGCCGCTGTCGGTTGTAATAACACCCAACCCGTTTATGAGTGACGGTGAAGAATTGATTAGGCTTGTGCATTCGCTCGGCTTGCCGATTGTTATAAACAGCGGTCTTATGAAACCCAGAGAAGAAACCGGCAGAGAAAAACAGGAAACAGACGTTGATACTTACGTTTCGCTTTACAGGCTCCGAAAAGAGCTTCAGGGAGAAGAAATCCTGTCAGATCCTGATTCTGAGCCGATGGAAAATCTTGATATAAGCACACAGGGTCAGCCCAAAGGTGTAACCTGCGGCGCAGGCAGGAGTGCGTTCAGTATATCCTGGCGCGGTGAAATGCGTCCGTGCAATACGTTCCCGTTTGTTGCAGAAAACGTTCTTGAAAAAGGTTTTTTGCAGGCGTGGAAAAACATCAACTCATATGTTAAGGAATATCCTTTGCCGATTGAGTGTGAGGGATGCCGATATAAAAAAATATGCAAGCACTGTGTGGCGGAACACGCATCAGGCGCAGAGGCGGGGCACGCAAACCCTGCCGTATGTCTTTGGATAAAGCGGTTGGTCGCAGAAGGCTTGATAAATTTTAATTGATAATTATTTTTGGAGGTAATATTATGAAAAAACAGTACGAAACTCCCGTAGCAGAAAAGGTTGAATTCCAGTATCAGGAACAGGTAGTTGCCAGCAACTCCACCTGCACAAGCGTTTGGGTTAACATCGGCATTTTTGAATGCGACGAGGGCAACAAGCATCTTGAGAATCTTAACTGATTTTTAACGGAAACGGTTGCTTATGCTTTATAATTTTCACGGCATACTGTTGGAAAGCAGCCTGAACATTCCTTCATTCAAAGCTTTTGCGGCAGAGCAGAAAGATGAGCATTCATTAAAAGCTGTTCTGTCCGTGGCAGCTGAACCGTTCGGTCAACGAACGTTTTTGGCAACGTATGAGCACAAAGGACTGAATGTTTCGGCGCTGACTGACGGTTGGGTGTTTTCATTGCCTGATGACAGCGGCTGTGCATTGGTTGCATCAAAGGATTATCTGCAGCTGACCGCACATTTAAACCCGGAAGAAATTCAAAGTTATAAGCTTTTGCCTCTGCTTCGCACGGCTCTTGAGTGTGCCGCCGCAACGCAGGGGTTGGTTTCTTTACACTCTTCTTGCCTTAAAATCAACAAAAAATCTGTTTGTCTTACAGCAAATTCAGGAATGGGCAAATCAACCAGAGCACAAAGCTGGGTCAACGCCAACGGCGCAGAGCTTATCAGCGGTGACAGGCCTGTTATTAAAACAGGAGCCGGCGGTGCGGTGTTTGCCTGCGGAGCTCCGTGGGACGGCAAGGAGCAGATTTTTGTTAATGATTCTGTTCCGCTTGAGGCTGTGTGTGATATACGCAGAGGCGATTTTGTGCGCATAAGAAAGCTCTCTTCAAATCAGGCAAGGCGAGTTCTTATGCAGCAATGTTTTATTCCTATGTGGGACACTGCCGCGGCGGCAAGCGTAATGACAACGGTTTCTGAGTTAAGCAGAAAAATTGCGGTTTACAGAGCTGTGTGCGGCCCTGATGAGGAGTCTGCGCGCATTATGAAAGAAATTATTTTTGAACAAAAAGAGAGAATATACGGAGTTGAAAAAGAAATGAAAGTGAAAGCAGGTTTTGTTCTTAAGAACATAGCAGGCGAAAGCATAGTTATGCCTGTTGGTGATAACATCAAAAATTTTGACGGCGCAATTGTTCTTAACGAAGTTTCTGCATTTGTGTGGAGCAAACTTGAAAACGGCGCAAGCAAAAACGAGCTTGTTGAATATATTCTTGCAGAGTTTGAAGTTGATGCAGATAAAGCTGCGGCAGACCTTGATTTGCTTCTTGAAAAGCTTGCAGGTTACGGCGTTATAGAAGAAACAGTTTGATTTTTTACGGAGGCGTTCCCCTCAATGACATATGAATTTCAATATCTGATGCATCTGTTGCGGTCAGCCTCCACGGGAATTTCTGCAAAACCGCCCGAGAAAGAAATTGATTGGAGAAGCGTTTTTTCGTTGGCAAACGAGCAGATGATAAAGCCGCTTATCGGTTATGCGTTAAAAGCTAATCCGTCAATCGGTTACCCCAAGGACGGTTCAAAAGCGTTTATTGAGCAGTCTTTTTCAGCAATTTTGACCGAAAGCGCAAGACGCTGCGCAACAATTGCTTTGCTCGAGGAACTTGAAGAAAGCGGAATTCACAATTTTACCGTTAAAGGCTTCAGCGTTGCCTCTGAATACGCTGTACCGGAAGCAAGGATATCATCGGATACCGATATCTGCATTTCACCTGCCGACGAAGAAAAGGCGGCAGATTTTTTCAGGAATCACGGCTTTACGGTTGAAGGCAGATGGCGCAACGGCCACCATTTTTCGGCACACCACCCGATAATCGGTCTTGTTGAGGTTCACGTTCAGCTTTATGACGAAATTGTGGAAGACGTGTGGTTTGCTGCCGTTGATGCTGATTCTTTGGTTTGCCTGCCGCATAAAAAAATAAAACCCGCTGACGGCGCTTATTATACCCTTGACGACACCGATCATCTGGTTTTTATGATTCTGCATATGATAAAGCATTTTATTCTGTGCGGTATGAGCCTGCGTATGATAACAGACGTTATTCTGTTTATAAACGCCAAAAGAGAAAATATTGATTTTGAACGCGTTCTTTCGGTTCTGAAAAAGCTCAATTACTATGAACTCTTTTTAACGGTTATCCGTTCGGCAGAGCTTTATTTAGGCTTTGATGCGTCAGGTTTTCCTGAATCAGAAAGCATTACGGACGAAAAGGTTGAAATGTTGCTTACCGACATAGAAACAGGCGGTTGGCTCGGCAAAAATAACAGAAGCGAAAGAAAAGACGGCTGGCGTGAATACAGCCGCTTGCTTATGCTCAGGCGAAAAAGCAAGGTTTCATATTGGATATATATGTTCAGATGGCAGAACGAATTCGGCGCAAAAGCGCTGTTTCCGCCCAGGAAACGTCTGCTTGGCAGTTATCCGTGCCTTAACAGGTTTCCGTGGTTACTGCCTTTCATCTGGCTTCACAGAATTCTGTTCAAAGGCTTCAAAAAGGGCAAAAAAACAAAAGAAGACATCGTTTTTAATGAAAATAATATCAGCGAAGAAAGCAAACGCAGGGTGGAAATGTTCCGCGCATTAGGAATACTTTAGCGTTTTATAATATTACTGCAAAGGAAGGGGTGATCGCATGAAGAAACCGGGCGAATATATTGGCTTGTTCCGCTCTTTGAGCAAGGAATGGAAGTGGCTTGCGCATTATGCGGCAAGATATCGTTGGCAGATTGTTCTGTATATTTTAATCGGAATTATCAGTACGGCAATGGGTCTCGGCTCTGCTGTTGCTTCAAAGCATCTTATTGACTCGGTTATAGCACATGATAAAAATATAATTGTCAGCAGTGCGGCTTTGGCGA
This sequence comes from Acutalibacteraceae bacterium, assembly GCA_045588295.1. Taxonomy (GTDB): domain Bacteria; phylum Bacillota; class Clostridia; order Oscillospirales; family Acutalibacteraceae; genus CAG-177. The sequence continues at coordinate 16,835 of JAZNDY010000260.1, read as the reverse complement.
TCGGTCTGGGTGTTGCAAAGCTGGTTGTGGGTGCCGTAGTTTCAAGAATTGCAACTGTTGTGGGCACAAAAATCAGCAACGAAATCCGCGAAAATGTTTATGAGCACATCACTTTCTCGAAATGGGAAAACATAAGAAAATACCATTCGGGCGACCTTCTTAACAGAATTGAGGGTGACGTAAACAGCGTTTCAAACAGCGTTATCAACTTTATTCCGGGTTTTGTAACAAAGGCTGCACAGCTTATCGGTTGCCTTGCCGTTGTTCTTTATTATGACCCGATTATGGCGATTTTTGCATTTATGAGCTCGCCGTTTCTTATTCTTTCATCAAAAGTTTCGGCAAAAATGATTCGCAAATACACCAAGGAAGGCCGTGAGATGAACGGCAAAATTCTTAGCTTTTATTCCGAATCCATTCAGAATCTGCAAACAATCAAAGCGTTTGATATCACAAAGCGTTACGTTAACCAGATGCATACAAATCTGGAGATTTACAGAAAAATCAGGCTTGATCAGGATAAATTCACCATTGTTATGTCGCTTGTTATGTCACTTGTCGGCCTGGCAATCGCTTATTCAAGCTACGGTTGGGGTGTTTACAGGCTGTGGCAAGGTATGATTTCTTACGGCACTATGACGCTGTTTTTGCAGATATCAGGCCAGCTTACGGCATCGTTTTCTGCTTTGGTTTCATACGTTCCGAGCGCAATCACAATCGGCACGGCGGCGGGCAGAATAATGGAGATAACCGAGTTGCCTCTTGAAAGCGGAGAAAACAGAGAAAAAGCAGAAAAAATGGAAGAGCCTGCAAATGAAAGCGGCATAACTCTGCGTTGCAGGAATATTACCTATAGATATCCCGATGCGGATAAGCCTGTTATAAACAACATCTCTTTTGTTGCAAAGCAGGGCGAAACAATTGCTTTTGTGGGTCCCTCGGGTGAGGGCAAAACAACAATTTTAAGGCTTGTGCTTGGGCTTATTCAACCTGAATCGGGTGAGCTTACAATGGAAACTGCAGACGGTCAGAAAGTTGCCGTTTGCGAAAGCACAAGAAGATTCTGCTCCTATGTGCCGCAGGGCAACGCTGTTTTTTCAGGTTCGGTTGCCGATAACCTGCGCATAGTGAAGCCTGAAGCAACTGATGAAGAGCTGATAAAAGCTCTTGAAGTTGCCGATGCATGGAGCTTTGTTGAAAAGCTTCCTCACGGATTGAATACTTTGATTGACGAAAAGGGCGTTAATTTTTCAGAAGGTCAGATCCAGCGCATATCAATTGCACGAGCCATTCTCAGGGACGCTCCCGTTATTGTTATGGACGAAGCAACAAGCGCTCTTGACGCCGCAACGGAAGAGGCGGTGCTTGAGAATATTATGAAGGTTTATCCCAACAGAACAAGAGTTATTACCACCCACAGACCCAGTATGCTGAAATATTGCACAAGGGTTTACAGAATCAACGAAAACGGCAATGTCACAGAGATTGAAAACTCTGCTGATAAAGGCGTAGATGAATAAATTAAAACCAGGTATACATTATAAAAAGACATACCCTTGGCATAGCCGAGAGTATGTCTTTTTTTACAGTTTATATATTTCTGCGAGTTTCTGACCGTACTTTTCAGGGGAATGGTCATTTTTAATTTTTTGTATTGATGCAGCAGACTTATCTTTAAGCCTGCCGGGATTGTCGAGAATTTCTGCAAACGAAGAATGCAGTCCGTCAAAAATCACCTGTTTAAGTTGAGCAAGCTCTTCGTCGGTCCGGTATACAGCTTCGCCCGAAGGAACTTTTGGAACGTTGATAAGATATCCGCAATCGTTGTTATTCATTTCAGGCAGTGCACGGATATCTGTTGTTATGACAGGGCAGCCGCAAGCTTGCATTTCAAGAACGGAATAGCCGTAAGTATCTGCCATTGTGGGCAAAAGACCGATATGTGATTTTTTGCATAGTTCAAGAACTTCAGGGTTGGGTAAACGTTCATAATATGTTATCCAATCCGTGGATGTAAGAATCTGCTTGTAACGAAGCATATCTTCATAAGTTGAACGGCTTACATCGTCACCAAAATCAAGAGTACTGATAACAGTCAGATGGAACTTCTGCTTGTGGGTGGCCAATTTCATAAGCGAATCAACAACCTCTGCACCGCCTTTTCTGAAAAACTTGCCGCCAACAAAAATAATTTCAACGCAATTATTTACATTATCAAATTTTTTCTCGGCTTCTTCGTCTGTTATCAGCAAAGTCTGGGGAGGGTGAAGAACGATTATTTTGTTTTCTATTTCTTCTCTGCCCTCTATGTCAAATGCATCCATAAGCTGAAGCTGCATATTTCTGGTTGCTTCTGAAATTGCAATAAGGGCTTTGCAGCTGTCTTTTCTCAAAAGTGCAAAGGCTTTCGCTGTAAAGTCATCGGCGGTCTGTGGTGCAAATTGCCATGCGTTGGTGCAGGTCTGATTTGTTCTGGGAATCGCAGATTCGAAAGTGGCAACCCACGGCACGTTTGTGTCGCAAACCGCATTGAAGGTGTGGATAACGTCAACCTTAGGGGAGACAATCGTTTTATAAACGGCGTGTTTATTCCAATTCAGCTTTATAAGGCGGTGAAGCAATTTGCCCATAAGGATTTCACGGGCGCGTGAAAGTAAAAGAAGATTATTATGAAATTTTGCTATCTGAACATATTGAGGGTTACCCGCAGCTTTGTTTATTATATTGCGAGTTTCAGGGTAACGGGCGCGGATATATCCGACCTTTTTGGCCATTATAATCCTCCTTTGTTTTTGCAGACGTAAGTATCGCCTTGCAAACTATTTCTTTTTAATCAATTTTAAAACCATTTGTTTGCCGTAGTTGAACGCAAAGGGCAGATGTTCTTTGTATGCCAATAAAGTTACGGCAGTTACACCAATGAACATGGCAATCTGAATGATTGAGAATTGATGAAAACTTCCGTACACGGCAAAAAGCAACAGCGCAACGGTTGAAACTGCAAACCTCGAAAGCTTATAGTTAACATAAAACACTTTGTTTGCAAAGAATGTTCTGAGTGTGAAGAAAATGATATAAGATATTCCGGTAGAGATTGCAGCACCCTGAGGGCCGAGAATGGGGGTTAACACTATGTTTCCGATAAGGTTGGCAATACAGGATACTCCGGCAACAGCAAGCTGGTAAGCAGATTTTTTTTGAACAACAATGCCCGTTGCCGTTGTTTCGGAGACTGTATACATGATAGGCTCGAACATCAGAAACGGAATTATTTTTGATGCTTCATGATATTCGGGACCCAACAAGAGAACAAACAAATCTTTAAAGAGAACAACGCCTGCGCCGAATATAATCAGAAGCACGGAAATAAAGGCGTTGCCTTGCTGGTAGAACTTTTTATCGTCAGGATTCTTTTCGTAGTGCTTAACGGCAGAAGGCATCCAGATAGAGTTAAACGAGGTTTTTATGACTGAGAAAACAGCCATAAGGTTCATTGCGCTTGCATAAATACCAACGTCAGCGAGAGTGCAGTAATGATCAATTGAAAGTCTGTCCAGCGAATTGAACAGCATTGAAATTCCGCCTGAAAACATAAGAGGAATGCTGTATTTAAGCAATTCGCTTTTGCTTACTGACAGTTTATAGTTTGAGGGAGCAGGTTTCCATACGTCACGCTCATAAACAGCTTCAATAAAAAAGGCAAAAAAACCGCTGAAAATTGTTGAAACAGCAAGAATCAGGAAATGGTTCAGGTTTGTTGAACAAACAAAAACAACCGACATTATTATGTAAGATGCTTTCTGGATTATGTTTACAACAGAATGCATCTTTGTTGAATAACGCAGCCTTAAAATCAACATTCCGTACCTGTGCAGAAGTTGGGCTATAGTGTTCAGAATCAAAAGAACAAGCTCGGTCACTGTGAGCAGATTAAAGCCGAATGCGGCTGCCGCAAAACGGAAAAGAACAAGCAAAACGCTCAGCACTGCCACAAAAAGCAAGGGAAGCGCACAACAGAACTGCAACAGTTTCCTTTTGAAGTTTATGTTTTCGTTATGATAGAAAAAGCGAACAAGAGTCTGGTCAAGACCAAGACCGCACACAAGAACACCAATGCCGCTGTAAACGGTTATCATTGACATTCTGCCGTAATCAACAGGGTCAACCAATCTTGTTATGATTGGCGTTCCTATAACACCAACCACCAGATACAAAAATGTTCCGACACCGAGAGTAAAAAAGTCATTTAAAAATGATTTTTCTTTTTTTTGAGTCATTTCAAGCCATCCTGACGGTTTGATTTATTTTATATTAAACTAATTTCTACTAAAACGTCTGCAAGATTCATTCTGACAAATGCTTTAAAAATCTTCTGTTATTGTTTATTGCACAGTATTCGTCTTCAAACTTTTTTCTGGAATTGTTTCGGATGCGGCGATAGCTCTCTTCAGGCATATCTGCCATTTTGATAATCGCTTCAACGAGTTGTTTGTCAGTAAAATCTGCGTTCAGCAAAACACCGTTTTCTCCATCGTCAACAAGCTCGGGCGTTCCGCCGACTGCCGTGGCTATGGCGGGTATGCTGAAGCTCATAGCTTCCATAACGGCAACGGGAATACCTTCGGTTTCGCTTACGTTAACAAAAGCGTGGAAAGGCTGTTCGCTGTAAATATCATAAACCTTTTCGTTCGGAATCTGACCGAGGAGATTGACCGTGATATTGTCAGGCAGATTCTTCAGATGATTTTTCAGGTTTTCAAAATCTTCTCCGTCACCGATATGTGTCCAGCATATTTTGCGGTTATCAACTGTTTTTAATGCATCGGCTACTCTGTCAAGGCGTTTGAGCGGTATAACTCTTGAACAGGAAACAATTCTGAAAACCTCTCTGTCGGAATACGGGTTTGATTTTTTGCGGTCTGTTGCACCGAGACGGTTGACGGATACTTTGGATTCGCAACCGTATTTTTGAACCAGATATTCTTTTCCGTTATCCGAAATGGCAGCGATTTCGTTTAAAGTGTTATAAAGCTGCTTCTGAAACGGAATATATCCCGTTGCGTGTCTTTCGCTGTAAACGTCAAAACCGTGTGCGCGCGAAACGGTATAATACTTTTTTGAAAGCTTTGAGTTTAATCTTACCGCTGCATAAGCAGGGATATGAAGCCAGGCGCCGTAAAGCACGGCAGGTTCGTATTCAGAATGCTTTTTGAGCCATTTATATGCCTGCTTTGCTCTGTGATTGGCGCACATGGATACCGCAGTCATATCATAAAGCTTTTTAAAAGAAAACTTTTTTGAAAGCAGCCATTTCAATTCTTTATAAAACAACTTGTCTGTGAGCATCCAGGGGAGAGCTTCAGCAATGCTTTTTAAATCTTTTGAAAGCGTGTAGTCGGTGATAAGGTCGATTGAAGGGTCATTTATTTCGCGGGTAGGTTTTTCACCTTTTTTGCCGTTTGTGACCATAAGCGTTTTGTCAAAAAATTCTTTATACAGCGGATGCTCGTTGGCAAGAAACGGCTCACTGATATTATAAGGAAAGCTGTTGGCAAAAACAATCAGCAGTTTTTTCAACCTAAATCTCCTCCCGTGCACGTCGTTTATATCATTTTATTATACAATAAAAAGCTGTTACCGTCAACTTTAATACAGACATTTTCAGGGAAAACGCTTAAATAAATAAGCCGTAAGAGATTGCAAAGCAAACCCTTACGGCTTTATGATTATTTTACTGACTGCACAATTGTTCGGCTTATTCCGAACAGCTTTTTAAAGAAGTTTATAAGCTTGATAAAGAAGTTGACTTTAACGTCAATCTGCTCCGTGTCGCTTATTTCTTCTGAATCTTTGCTGAGGATTGCGGTGCCGTTTTCGTCAAGAATTTTAACGGTAACAACAGAGCTTTTTTCGGGGGTAAAGCTGAAGATTTCGCCCTCTGCAGCAAGCTCGTTATTAACATACCAGGCTATTCTTGCACCAACGGGCAAACCTTTTGCGACTGCGCTTAATGCGATTGTCTGACCGTACTTGATTTCTGTTCTTTGCGGATTGTTGCGGATTGCGACGGAGATATCCAGTGAATCGATTTTCGCAATCAGATTATCGCAAATATCAAGCAAATCGGAGAGTGTATCCCTTTGCCTCTGCGAAAGGTTTCTGCCGTTAAGCAATTCGGAGATTTCGGACCTGAGAGAGGTTACGTTGCTTTTATCTGAAGGAACAAGCTTGTTTACGTCATATTCTTCAACTGCTGCGGCAAGTGCCGTTACTGCGTTTGATTTTTGCGTGATTAACGCGAGAGTGTCTGCCGCGGAGTCGGTTACCGCTTTTATGCGCGCTGCGTCACTTTCATCGGCAGGAACAAGTTTGCTTGCTTCCGTTGAAAGATGAATGATTTTTTCAACGTCATCTTCTGTTGCTGTGTCTGTGAGTGCTTTTATTTCTTTTTCAAAAGCATCAAGAGGTGCGTTTGATATAATAACCGTTTCGCTTTCTTCTGACGTGCCGTCGGCAAAGGTGATTGCGCACAGATATTCACCGTTGCTGATTATGTTGAGAGTTGAATCCGTGTCAACAAGCGCACTCCCTCTGACGCCCCTCATAACACTGACTGAAGCGGTGAAAGCCGGGGTAAAGCTTGAGTGAGAGGCAACAATGAGGTTGAACAGTCCGTTGCTCGGTGCGATAAACGTGAAAGCTTCGCCTGAAAAGCTCAGACCGTTTTCACCTACGGTTACGGAGCCTTTGTAACCGTCTGACATCTCAACAATCACAATATCGTTTTTTTTGAGATTGAGTTCAAAATCCAGCTGCCCTGACTGTGAATGCCAGCAGCCGTTCGAAAAACTGCCTTTATAGATATGATAAGGGCTGATTGCGTTTTCTGTATCAGCAGGGTCAACAACGTCAAAAATCTTTTTTTCAAGCCTGTACCACTGATATCCCGCCTTGCCTTGAGCATTGGTTTCTACGCAAGGCATATCTGTTGACGGTTGACGGGTTACTGCGTATGAATTGACAAACGGTTCGCTCAGCAACTCGTTGCCGTCAACAGATATTTCACAGCGGTAGGTTTTGCCGTCGACAGGCAGTGAAAATCGGTTTTGATTAAGACCGGTTTCATTTTTGTTTTTAAGTTCGGTTATATAAAGTTCAAATGCAAATTGAGACGGGTTTTTCAGGTAAACGTAGAATTTTTCATTTGTTTCTGCGGTGTATGTGTAGGCGCCGTCTTTGAGTTGAAGACCTCCCACGCTGCCGTCAAAACTGTCAGGCAGGGCGATATGAAGAGTCTGACCTTTGCTGAGAAATACCTGACCCTCAAAAATGCCTGAGCTGTTGCTGCAGAATTTGCCGTCTTTGAATGACCCGACCCAAAGGTCACGGATTTCAAGCTCGTCACCTTGCGTAAAGCCGTAAATTAATTTGTGCGTGACTTTTTCGGTTTCAAACCATTTGCAGGTTGCGCTTTTGGCTGAATTGATTTCAACGTAAGGCTCTCTGGCGGTCGGTTGATGAGTAATTGCAAGAACAAACCTGAAAGGAGCGGTTGAGAGCTTTGCGCTGCCGTTGCCCGTTATTTCGCAGAAGTAATATTTGTTGTCTGCATTAAGAGTGAGGGTGTTGTTTGTTTGTTCGCTGACAGGGGTTGGGTCAGTGAATGTCAGCACCTCAACTTTTGCGGTGAAGTTTTCGCTGTTTTGGATGCAAAGGTTGAAATCAGTATCTTCCGATGCACGGTAGGTGTAAGCGTTGCCCTGTGCTTTGAGGAATGCTTCGCCGTATTCTTCAACAGTGCCGCTGAATCCTGCGCACGGAGTTATGGAGAGAATCTGGTTTTCTTTAAGCTCAAATTCAATGTCAACGGAAACGTCGGAAGTGCCGTGCCACAGACCGTCGGAATAAGTTCCTTCATACACGGTAGTGACTTCAAGCGTATCTGCGCCGCTGAAATCTGCAACGGTTACTGAATCAAAGTTGATTGCGTGCCATTGAAAAGCCGCACCCGAGGTGTTATTGAGCGCAACGTAAGGCTCGGATGCAGACGGCTGGTGTGTTATGGCGTAACTGTTTGTTACAACGTCAGAAAATTTTTGTATACCGTCTGTCCATGTGATTTTGCAAACGTAATTTTTGCCGTCGGGTGTTACGTCAAGAGCGGAAGATGTCTGCCCGTTGACAGGCGTTATTTCTGTTTCGGCAGAAAAATCTTCGCCATAATCAAGGTGGACAACGTACCACTGATAGCTTGCGGCAAAAGCGTCGGCAACAACTACATAGGGCTCGGCTGTTGTCGGTTGATGAAAAATCATATGTTCAATTTCTGCGAAAGCAGGCATTACCGACAAAGCGGCAATAATAACCGCCGCAAAAACTGCAATATACCGTTTGAGTCTGGAAAGTATCATCAAATCACTTCCGTTAATTCAAAATATAATCACATCTATTTTACATTAAATCCAAGCATAATTCAACACTTAATTGTTGAGGCGTATTATAACGATAAATTGATATAAGTCTATTGATTTTAAATTGTGATTTTGTTATAATAATATGTCGAATAATACTGCTGATTAATGCACGAAACAGTATTTTCCCGTTTTAAAAAATGATTTAGCAATCGGGTGATTTTATGGCAAAAAAACGCAATGAAATAAACAGTAAAAAGAAGAGCAAAAAGGGCAGCGCGTTTTTGTTTTTTTATAAAGTTTTATACATTCTGCTTCATATAACCCTTTTTGTCGCAACATGGCTTGTAGCCCAGTCAAGGTATTTGGTTACGGGCAAAACAACCATGTTCCTGGCTGGCGTTTTTGCCGTTTCTTTGCTTGGATTTCTTACAACTTATTCGGCTTTTGAGGTTCACAAAACAAAAACACTGGATTTGTGTGTCAAGCATTTGCTGAGCCTTGCGCTGACGGATGTTATTGTTTTTGCCGCTATCATTATTGCGCTCAGAAGGCTGCCTGATATTTCGGACTTTGTGTTTATGGTGCCTGCTCAGATTTTGCTGGCGGTTATCTGGGGCATCACGGCCGGGAAAATGCATTTTGCGCTTCATTCCGCAGCGGATACGATTGTTGTTTATTCTGATGAACGCGCGTATGAATCAATTGACGCCATACATAAGGACACCAAGAATTTCCGCGTTATTAAAACGATAAATCTCAACGATTATGACGGCGACGTTGAACGAGTCAAGGATATTCTTCTTGAAGCGGAGGTTGTTGTTATGTGTGGTATTCTGCTTCGTGAGAGGAACAACCTTTTCAAATATCTTGTCAATCATAACAAGAAAGTAATCGTTCGCCCTGCTATCGGTGATGTGCTTATCAGCACGGCGCAACGAGAATATCTTTTTAACGTGCCCGTTCTTGATTACACTTCGGGTGAAAAACCATTCTTCACACGTGCGTTCAAGCGAACTGTTGACATTGCGTTTTCGTCCCTTATGCTTCTTCTGGCATCGCCCGTTATGCTTCTGGTTGCGTTGGCAATAAAGATTGAAGACAGAGGACCTGCTTTTTATAAACAGGTAAGACTCACAAAGAATGCAAAAGAATTCAAAATCATCAAATTCCGCTCAATGCGTGTTGATGCAGAAAAAGACGGCGTTGCCCGCCTTGCTGCAGATAAGGATGACAGAATAACCAAGGTCGGCAAGTTTATCAGAGCCACACGCCTTGATGAGCTTCCGCAGCTCTTTAATATCCTTAAGGGCGAGATGTCACTTATCGGTCCCAGACCTGAAAGACCTGAAATTGCAAAGCAATATGAAGAAACCTTGCCCGAGTTTGCAATGCGCCTTAAGGTCAAGGCAGGTCTGACCGGTTATGCACAGGTTTACGGCAAATATAACACCACCCCATATGATAAGCTTCAGATGGATCTTATGTATATTGCCGATATGTCGTTATTTACGGATATCAAGATTGTCTTGCTGACTGTTCAGGTTATGTTCCAGAAAGACAGCACCGAGGGTGTTGAAAAAGGCAACACCACTGCGGTTAAAGAAAAATCAGCCAAATGAATCTCTTGAAATGGATGTGAAGAAATGAGCAAAGAGCCTATCCGCGTTCTCCATATTGTCGGCAGAATGGACAGGGGCGGAATCGAAACAATGATAATGAATATCTACCGTAATATTGACAGAGAAAAGGTTCAGTTTGATTTTCTTGCTCATTACGGCAGAGAGGCCGCTTTTAACGACGAAATCCGTTCTCTGGGCGGCAGAATATATGAAATGCCTGCCCTTAAAGATGAAACAAAGGGCTATTACTGGCGTGTGTTTGCTTACATAAAAGCGTTGAAAAAGTTTTTCAACGAACACAAGGAATACAAAATAATCCATTGCCATATGACAAATACAGCAGGCATCTATATGCCTATTGCCAAAAAGAGAGGCATTGATTGCATAATTTCGCACAGTCATAATACCAAGGCAAAGCACGGCTTGATAGGAAGGGTTACGGATATTCTCCAGAAACCCATCTGCAAATATGCCACCGATATGTTTGCCTGCTCTGAAGCGGCAAAGAACTGGTTTTATCCCGAAGAGGTGATAAAAAGCGGCAAGGTCAGAGTTATAGCAAATGCTGTTGATGCTGATAAATTTCGTTTCAACGAAGAAAAACGCAGACAGATGCGAAACGAACTTAATCTCGGAGACGGAATAACGGTTGTGTGTGTCAGCCGTTTCAGAAAAGAGAAGAATCAGATTTTCCTTATGGAAGTTTTGAAAAAAATGGTAGAAAAGCACGATAATGCCGTTTTCGTTTTTGCAGGCGACGGTCCTTGTGAGGATGAGGTCAAGGCAAAAGCAAAGGAATACGGTCTTGAAAAAAACACCCGTTTTCTCGGTATGAGATCTGACGTGCCGGATATTCTGCAGGCAGCAGATGTTTTTTCGCTGGTTTCATTATGGGAGGGTTTGCCTGTGGCGGGAATAGAAGCTCAGGCAAGCGGTCTGCGATGCGTTGTTGCAGACGGTGTTACAGAAGAAATGAATGCCATTGGTATGGTGGAATATCTTTCACTTGACGAACCTGTTGAAAAGTGGTGCGAAATGCTCGAAGCGGCGGCGCTCAAGCCGAGAGTTGACACTTATGAGCAGATAAAGGCTTCGGGTTATGATATCCACACCACCACCCCGTGGCTGCAGGATTTTTATTTAAGCAAACACAATCAATAATTAACTCAAGGAGATGCTGCTGTGAAAAAGCTTTTGTTTGTTGCTTTTAACAATTTTTCAAATCTTCATTTCGGGCCCACGGCAAAGGTGTTTTCACAGTGCCGTGCATTTGAAGCGCACGGGTTTGAAGTTGACTTGATAGGCAGAATCGGCTCAGATACTGCTTTGATAAGAGATGCTGAAAATTACGAGATAAAAGTACAGCATAAAACTGTAATTAGCAACGTCAGGGCAAGAAATCTGATTGATAAGCATATTCAGATAAAGGATATAAAGAAATATATCAAGGGCAAAAACTATGATGCCTGCTACATAAGATATGATTTTTCGGACAGGGATTTCATTTCGTTGCTTAAACAGTTAAAGGCACACTGCAAAAAAATCGTGCTGGAGCTTCCCACATATCCGTATGATGAAGAAAACAAATACGGCATCGGTTCAAAGGTGAGAATTGCGGTTGATAAAAAATACCGCAAGCAGCTTCATAAATATCTTGATGCGATTGTAACTTTCTATGGGGAGCATAAAGAAATCCTCGGTGTACCGGCACAGGTTATTCCCAACGGCTTTGATTTTTCAAGAATGGAGCTTGTAAAGGAAGAGCTGCCCGAAGATGCAACCCATATCGTTGCTGTTTCCGCCATGAGGGAGTGGCACGGCTACGAGCGTATGATTGAGGGTATGCATGATTATTATGCCGACGCTTCGGCTGAACGCAGGAATTTTGTTCTTCACCTGGTAGGTGAGGGCAGAGAATACGGCAAATATAAAGCTCTGATTGATGAATATAAACTTCACGGTCACGTTATACTTGAGGGCGCAATGTTTGGCGAAAAGCTGGATGCACTCTATGAAAAATGCGCAATCGGAGTGGATTCACTTGCACGCCACAGAACGGGTGTTGATATTCTCAGCTCGCTCAAAAGCCGTGAATACGGCGCAAAGGGCTTGCCGTTCATCAATTCGTGCAAGGTTGATATTATTGACGATGATTTTGACTATATGTTAAGAGTGCCTGCAGACGAATCACCTGTGGATATGGTTGCTGTAGAGGCGTTCTGTGACAGGTGCAATCTTCAGGGCAGCGGTCGCTTTAAGACTGCTGCAGAAATACGCAGTTATATTGAAGCGAAGAGCGGAATGAAACAGACGCTCACAAAAGTTGTTGAGTTTATGAATCGGTGATGAATTGTTATGGGTGCTTCTGCGGTGTATTATGTGGCAATCGGTCTGGTTGCCGTGTTATCTCACTTTTTATGCAAAACAACCGAATATGACGGATTGCGGGTGTTTGCCAGAAGACCCAAAAGCTTTTTGGCTTCGTTTGTGATTCTGCTGCCTCTTACGTTTCTGATTCTGTTCAGGTGGAACGTGGGTGTTGACAGCTTTTACGGTAGTTCTTACAGTCTGGCGTATGCCGCTTCGGCAAAGGGTCTTAACACTCACGAGTTTGAGCCCGGCTTTTATTTGCTGTGTTCGTTGTTTTCCAGGCTTTCCGTGCCGTTTTTTTGGTTTCTGTTTTTCCTTGGCGCGGTATTTATGCTTTGCGTGGCATATGGTATAAACAAAGCATCAATTTCACCTGTTCTGAGTGTGGTTACGTTTGTGCTGCTGATGATTTATTTTGATGCTTATTCGGCGTTACGTCAGGGCCTTGTTGAAGGTGTGGCAATTGCTGTTTTTGCAAATGTTTTTACCCGCCCGAGAACAAGAAAAAGAGACATAATATGTATTGCGGTTTTTTTGGTTTCGGCATTGTTTCATTCAATTGCATTAATATATATAGCTCTTTATATCGTTTGTTGTATTCACATTGAACGCAAAACACTTATAGTTCTTTGTGTAACCTTTGTTTTGCTTTTTCCTGTAACACAAATTATTTTCAGAACCGTAATGAATGCGGCTGTCGGCAGTGACTATACTTTTGCAGGCTTCGCCTCATCGTATGCGATTTTTACTCTTGTGATTCTGATTTTGTGCATTAACAACTACGACACTATATGTAAGATGTCACCAAACGGTTCAGCGATCATAAACTATGCGTTGCTCTCCTTTGTTTTTATGTTTAACTCAGGTGCGCTGATGCTCCCGTTCAGGTTTTTTGATGCATTGAAAATCGGTTACATTTTTATCGTCCCGTATATTATTCGCTCGACCGAAAAAAAAGAGGAAAGAGCGCTGTTTTATTTTTTGATTTTTTCTTTGCTGGGCATATGGTTTTTTAATGCTTTTTATATTGATGAAAGTGTATTCATAAACTATAATTTTGTCTTTCCCGAGTGGAGCACGGCAACAAAACTGTTATAATTACAATAAAAACACGGTTGCAAAGAGTGAACATCTTCGCAACCGTGTTTTATTATAAATTAAGTATTGAATTACTTAAACGGAATAGGCGACTGCCAATAAACGTCTTCGCCGTTGATTATGCGGTTAGGGTTTTCGTTAAGAATGAGCGATGAACAGCCTGCGCCGAAATTCACGTCAAGAAAAATTGCAAATTCAGATAAATCGGGTGTTTTTGTGAAAAGATTGTGTGAATCCGAGGCGGCAACGGCAGCAAGCCTGTGGTTAAGAATTGCGGCGGCGGCAGCTGCCGCTTTTTTGCCGAATCTGCCGCGCACACTGCCTTTATTTATCTGAATAACGACACCCATACGGTAAAGCTCATATGCAAGATGAACGTTTTCTGCAATGCAGCGGTAACGTTCAGGGTGAGCGATTATCGGCGTGTAACCTTCTTTGAGCACACTTTCAAGAACACGAAAAATATAAAAGCTGTCTGTTTCAAAATCAAATTCAATCAGCGGAAACTTTGTGTCATTGACGGTAAGAAGTTCGCCTGCTTTCAGCTTTTGTGCAACGTCATCGGTTGCAAAAATTTCCATACCGCTTAAGACGGTTATTCCTATGTTTTCTTTTTGGGCAACCTGATTGAGTCGGGAAACGATTCTTTTTATTTCAGTGCAGTTGCGTGCAGGCGCGCCGGGCAGATTGCTGTGAGGGGTTGCAACAATTGCTTTTGTGCCGTTGATTGCGGCAACACGGAGCATCTCCAGCGTGTCATAAACGTCTGTTGCCCCGTCATCATAGCCCGGCAGAATGTGAGAGTGAATATCAACCATATGAATCACCCGTAACCGTTACCTGCATGGTTTTGGTTGCTTTTGCAGATCTGTCGGTTGAATAGGCGGTGTAAACAACCCGATAATTGCCCGGAATCTGTGTGTTAACGTTGGAGTCAACATCAATTTTACCTACGGACGGTGACTGCGAAACAACAAAGTTCATCGGGTCAAAGGCTCTGCCCATAATTACGGCTGTTGAAGCCGAGAAAAGCTCAAATGTGGGGTCATCCACAGTGCCGCTGACGGTTGCGTTGACTGTAACGGTTTTTTCGTCCTGATAGTCGTTGGCAACGCGGAAAGTCATTCTGTAATTGCCTGCCGAAACAAGCTCGCGCTGGCAGGTGACCTGTGAAGTGATATTCCGCCCGAAACCGTCATATGCAGAGAGAAGGTTGTTTGTTTGCATATAAGTGATAAGGTCTTTGAGGTTTGAGGCATCAAGCTTTAAAGGCTGTGTAACATTCAGAGAGGGACCTGAATAGTTTTTCATAACAAGAGTTCTGGTGGCGCTCAGGTTTAAACCGTTGGCATCAAAGCAGGTGTATCGGACGGTTTTTCTGTTTTGAGTGCCGTCGGCAGTTATTATGGCATTCACGGATGACGTTATATCGTTGCCGTAGCCGTCGTCAGCGTGAACACCTTCCATAAGGTCAAGAGCAGAAGTGCCGTCAAAGGTTATTTCAGCCGCATCAAAGCTTATTGAGCCTGTATGGCGCGCGGCAACGATTTGGTCTGACTGCTTTTTGTCAGCTGAAAGATAAATTGAAACAGCAATAAGACCGACGGTAGCAACAACCGCAGTTAAACCGATTATGTTGAGAAAGACACTGAATTTTTTGTTATTTATCATGCTTTTCACCGTTTTCCTTGCCGTAGCCGTAGCCATAACCGTAACCGTATTTACCGTAACCGTATTTGCCGTAGCCATACTTACCGTAGCCGTATTTGCCGTAACCGTATTTGCCCTTTTCTCCGTAGGGTACGTTGTTGAAAACATAGCCTATAATATCTGCTTTGGAGTTTGTGAGGAGAGCGAGAGCCTCTGTTATTTTTGATTTATACGCATAATCATATTTGACAACGTAAAGAAGCGCATCGCAATAATCGTTGATGAGGATAACGTCTTCAAATCCTGATGTGGGCGGTGAGTCGACGATAACGTAATCATAGTTGTTTTTCAGCGATGCAATTATTGAGCCCAGTTTGATTGAAAGCAGACCGGAAGTGTTTTTTTCGGGAGTTTTGCCGCCTATGAAATCCAATTTAAGCGAAGAATCGCCAAACGAAACACTGCAGGGCTTAAAGCCAATCGGATCGATGGCTGAAAAACTTTCGGGTATTTCACCGCTCGTGAGAGAAGCCAATTCATTGTTTTTTTCTGTAAGGGATTGCCAAAGATTTTGCTTTCGCAGGTCGCCGTCGATAAGCAGAACTTTTTTGCCGTGTTTTGCAAGGTAATATGAAAGGTTAAGAGAAATAAGTGATTTGCCTTCGTTTGGGAGAGTGCTTGTTATAAGGAGCACGTTTTTTTCTTTTGCCATTTCTTTTTCAACACGCATACGCAGAGCTTCAAGCTTTTCGGCAAGGATAGGACTGCTGTGATGTGTGATAATTAAGGGCTGGTCTGTGTTTTCTTTTTTTCTTTTTTTGCGTTTGAAAACAGGCAGGGTTGCAAGGTGAGGCACGTTTATAACGTTTTGAATTTCAGTTTCGCTGCTGACTGTGTGTCGCAGAAGTGCAACGGCAAGAATTGGCATTATGCCAAGCGCGGCACCTGCGGCACAGCCGAGCACAACGTTTTTTGAATACTCGGGAGTGTTGAACGGTTTCTTGGGGACCGTTGCAGGGTCAACAATGTTGAACTTTGTTTCGCCAATAACAAACCTTGAAACGTCGGGGTAAACCTTGATTGCCGCGTTGAGTATGGCTTGAGCATCCTCGGGGTCAGGGCCGGTTACAGACATTGTTACCCAGTTTGAATCGGGCACAACCGAAGCGGAGATTGTGCCGTTAACAAATTCAACGCCAAGCTCTTTCTTTATAGCATCAACAAAAAGCTCTGAAGTAAGAATGTGAGGAAAGGTAAGCCCGAGCTGTTCTGCCGTGCCGGAATCATAAAAGAATCCGTAGCTTGCGCCGCTCAAAGATTCTTCGGAGTTGGTTGTAACCGTAAACGTTGCTTCAGAGCGGTAAACCGGTTTGAACGTGTAAGCTGTAAAAGCAAACGAGAAAACACCGCCAATGAGAGCGAGAACGGCAATCAGTGCCCAGAGCTTCAGAAAAAGCTTAAGAAAGTTGCGCAAAACAACCGATACGTTGATTTTTAACTCTTTTCGAATTTCGGAGTCCAGTGTTTTAGCGGTCATTTTTTGTGCACCTCCGTTTTGCCGTAACCGTAGCCGTAGCGGCCGTATTTATAGTGATAATCATATTGGCTGAGGTTTGAATACGGTGTGCTTTTGAATGAGTTGAGAACGTAACCTGCAAAATTCTTTTTATGTTTGCGGATTATA
>JAZNDY010000259.1:0-2294 GCA_045588295.1 Acutalibacteraceae bacterium | reverse complement strand
GCATGCGCCGTCTGCCTCCGCCCATCGAAGCATTCAAGGGCATCGTTGCCCATAAGATCGTTTCGGTTGCTTCGAGAATCAGCGTCATTATCGACAGATTCAGAAGCAGCAAAAAGCAGAAGTTTTCTTCGTTTTTTGAGGGCTCGGAATCCCGTTCCGAAATGGTTGCAACCTTCCTTGCCTTGCTTGCCATGGCAAAGGCTAAGAGAATTCATTTTGACGGCGACGGAGAAAACGTTGACGTAACCTTGCTTCAGGGCAGAGGGGAGAGTATCGAAATTGACGAATGAACAAATTCGTGCGGCGTGCGAAGCGATTCTGTTTGCTTCCGGCGAGCCGCTTGAGTGTGCAAGAATTGCAGAAGCGCTTGAGCTGGATATGGATACGGTTTCAGGTGCGCTGTGGGAGCTTGCACGCACGCTTGATGACAGAGGCAGCGGAATCTGTCTTCTGCGTCTCGGCAGCAAATATCAGCTCTGCTCAAGGGTTGAATATGCAATGCAGGTCAGAAGCGTTCTGGATATCAAAAAGAACGCGCCTCTTTCTCCTGCGGCATTTGAAGTGCTTGCGGTTGTGGCTTATAACCAACCCGTAACCAAAGCATACGTTGAGCAGATAAGAGGCGTTGACTGCTCAGGCGTTATTTCAACCCTTTGTCAGAAGGGTTTGCTTGAAGAAAAAGGCAGGTTGGATTTGCCCGGCAGACCCCTGCTTTACGGCACAACGCCTGACTTCCTGCGTTGTTTCTGTCTCTCCTCGCTTTCAGATCTTCCTGAACTTCCGGAAAGACCGGAGGTTGAAGATTTGCAGGATGACGAAATTAACAACGAACAGGGCGAACAAATCAGAAGTTTCTTCCAGCAGGAAGAATAACGTGTGAAACATTAAGGAAGGAGGCGGTGGCGTGGCAGCGCTCTATATTTTAATTGCCATTCTCGGCGTAATAGGTCTTGTGGTTGCTCTTCTTTCAGTCAGGTTTGCGGTAACCGTTCACTATGAAGGCGATATTGCTTTAAGTGTTAAGTGGCTTTTCCTCAAATTTGATATTTTGCCCAAGAAAGAAAAGAAACCCAAAAAGAAAAAGAAGAAGAAAAATAAAAAAGACAAAAAACCCAAAAAAGAAAAAGATGAAGGCGAAAAGAAGCCTGAAAAAGAAATTATTAAGGAACCAAAAGAGCATGACGGCAATATGTTCCTTAACTTCTATAAATACCGCGGTGTGGATGGCGTTCTTCAGCTTCTTAAAGATACCGTCAAGGCAATCGGCGGTTTGTTTGGCAGAATCTTCAGAGCCTTCCGTATTGAAGAGCTTTATATTGCAATGGCTGTCGGCGGCGGCGATTCGGCAGAGATTGCAGAAAAATACGGCAAAATCTGTGCAGCGGCTTTCCCTGCAATGGGTCTTATCGTAAATAAGCTGAATATCAAAAAATACAGCATTGATATTTCTCCCGATTTTATTTACGGCAATAACGAAGCAAAGTTGCACACAAAAATTTCTCTCAGACCCATCAAGCTCATTGCAGCGTTTGTGGTTCTGGTTATCGAACTTCTTTACAAAGTTGTGTTTGAACTGCTTATGGACAGTCAACCTCCCAAAGAGGAAAAAGTCGAAAAGCAGGTTAAAAAATAATTCAAATTTTAAAAAATGAAAGGCGGAAAAAACAATGAAAGAACAGTCAGCAGCAGGTATTCTCGGCACATCAATCGAAAAAATCAAGGATCTTGTGGACGTAAGCACAATTATCGGTGATCCCATTAAAATCAGCGAAGCAATCCAGATTATCCCCGTTTCAAAGGTTACATACGGCTTTGCATCAGGCGGCACAGACTTCCCCTCAAAGAATAAGGCAGAGCTCTTCGGCGGCGGCGGCGGCGCAGGCATCACAATCACTCCCGTTGCTTTCCTTGTTGTTAATAACGGCAGCGTAACCGTTAGATATCTTGATGCAGCTGAAGGCTCAGTTGAAAGAGCAATCGGTATGATTCCCGACGTTGTTGATAAGGCAACAGAAGTTATCACAAAGCTTATGAAGAAAGATGACGGCTCCGTTGACGAAGCTATCAGCGAATACGTAGAAAAGACTGCTGAATAAGCAAAAAACTAATTATTTTCGTCCTTTAATCATATTATTGGAACAGCACTGCATCGGCTTTGCCGATGCAGCGCCAAACCGATAAGTGAGGATGAAATGTGTTGAAAAAGGTTTTGTCAGCCGTTTTTGCGGCGGTTATTATGTTTTGGTGTCCGTTTGTTGCAAACAGCCAAAAGCTGACGCCCAGCGCAAAAAGCT
>JAZNDY010000258.1:0-1897 GCA_045588295.1 Acutalibacteraceae bacterium | reverse complement strand
ATATATTTTTGAGGATAAAACTCGGCATCTATTGTTTCTTCGTTGTTGAGCCTAACCTTGTTGACCGATTTATCGGCATAAACAATGATTGTTTCGTATGAAATTACGCTGGCAGCTGCATACGGATAATTTACCGTAACATAGTTTATTTCCAGTGTTTTGCCGTCATAATCTGCAGATGTTACGTAAACCTTTTGTGCAGGAGACGAAACCTGTATGTTAACCGCAACGATGCAATAGTTTTCAAAAATTTCTTTATCAAGATTTTGGGCATATTCATCAAGAGCTTTATCGTTGCTTGTGTCGCAGAAAGCTTCAAAGTTTGAATAGTTCTTGCAGATAACGGGCGTGTTTTTGTTTAAGCGTGAGGCAAAGCCAGACGAAATAACTTCGCCGTTTGCAGGTAAAGGCGGATTATTTGAGGGCGGTAAAATCAGGCTGAAAACAGCCATAATAAGAGCGGATATCGCTGATATGATTTTTTGTAAGATAAGCATTTTAATATTCCTTTCCGTTCACAAAATCCAATGCTTAAGCATATCATATATTGATATTTAATATACGGAGTGATGCTGATGAACTGTTGCATAACCGAACTGCGGTGCAAAGAAATAATCAACAAATCAAACGGATGCAGGCTCGGCTTTGTGAGTGACATTGAGGTTGATAAAAGTTGCGGCAGGGTGGTGGCGCTGATTGTTTACGGCAGACCGAAATATTTCGGCATCTGCGGCAGACGGGAGCGCATACGCATCTGCTGGGAGGATATAGACGTTATCGGCAGTGATACAATTCTTGTGTGCAAAACAAGCTGTGAGCAGAACCCTCGTCAGCGCAGAAGAACAGGGTAGCGAATGCACTGCACTCGCTGCACTGACGGATACTGCTTAATAATCTCTGATGAATGATTCGTTTACCGTTTCAATGTTTTTGCTTACTTCAATTATGACGTACTGATATGAAATAACCGCAAGTCCGCCGCCTCCGCAACCGCTTCTGATATATCCAAGCTCAAGCACGTTTCCGTTTTCATACGCATAATCCGCTTTGAATATGGTTCCTGTGTCGGGCATCGTCACAGCCATAACCAACAACGAGTTTTCTTCAAAGAACTCTTCGTTATATTGGTCTTTTATCGGTCTGTTGCCTGCTGCTTCAAGGAACTCCTCATAGGTGCTTATGGGTTTGTCGGATGATATGTAGATAGGAATGGTGAATTGAGGATATGAATAAACCTTGTTTTTTAATTCTTTGATTTCGTTGGTTATTTCCGTGATGTTCTTTGACGTTTCAATTATTATAATCTGATTAACGGAGTTGGGTGTGTCGCTTTCGCTGATTCTGCTTTTAAGCTCAAGTGTGCTGCCGTTTTCTTTAAGGGTTCTGAGCCTTACCTTTCTGTTTGCATCGGGAAGCATTACGGCAACTGCGGCTATTGAACCGTTTTCAAAGTATTCTTCATCATATTCTGAAAGAACGCTGTCTGTTCCGCTGTAAAGCTTTGACCAGCTTTCGTAATCGTGAACAACCGTGTTTTCAAAATTTTCGGGCAGAGTAAAGGTTTCTGCATCGTAATAATAAAAATGCCTTTTATCACTGATTTCGTTGATATTTACGTCTGTGATGTTTTTATTAATCTGAACAAGGAACCCCCGATATATTATCATATCTTTATTTCCTTGATAAGAATCCTCTTTTATCTGATAGCCAAGTTCAAGGGTGTTTCCGCTTTCAAATATGTCATCATAAGAGAAATTTATATAATATCCCGAATCAGGAACAGCTACGGTAACAAGAACAAGAGAATACTCCTCAAAGAAATCTTTGTCATAATAGGATGACCTGAAATCTTTATCGGGTACAGCTTCAACGTATGCTTCATAGTCCCTGATAAAAA
>JAZNDY010000257.1:0-16938 GCA_045588295.1 Acutalibacteraceae bacterium | reverse complement strand
GGGTACGTCAACGTCGGGGCCGATGTGTCTGTAAAGCTCTGTCATAAATGCCTGGCAGAAACGCATGATTTCAGCATCGCTCTTGCCTCTGGGGTCAAAGTCGGAGCCGCCCTTTGCGCCGCCGATGGGAAGACCTGTGAGGCTGTTTTTGAATGTCTGCTCAAAAGCAAGGAACTTCATAATACCAACGTAAACTGAGGGGTGGAAACGCAGACCGCCCTTGTAAGGACCGATGGAGCCGTTGAACTGAACTCTGTAGCCTCTGTTAACGTTAACCTTACCTTCGTCGTCAACCCAGGTAACTCTGAAAGCAATCTGTCTTTCGGGTTCAACGATTCTTTCAAGAAGTGAATACTTTTCGTATTCGGGGTGCTGATTGATAACGGGTTCAAGTGATTCAAGAACTTCTGTAACAGTTTGCACGAACTCGGGTTCGTTTGCGTTCTTTTTTGCAACCTCTTCAATTACTCTTTTAACGTAGCTCATAAAAATATACTCCTTCTGTGCCGCAATAACAGGAACGCATCAGCGCCCGAAAAAAGCGGAAAAATTACAAATAAAATATGCTTTGGCGGCGGAGATTATGCCCTGCAGCCATATCAAAACGGATATATCAACCCGAATTGTAAACTATTTTAACGCAACAAGGCGAATATTGCAACCCCAAATGCAAAAAAATTCATTTTTCACAGCAATTTTGGCAAAAAGATATAAAAACGAAAGTTAAATGAAACCCAAAATGCAAAAACTTTCATAAAAATGCGGTGGTAATTTGAAATGCAGTGCCGCTTTGCCGCAAAGATTGATGATATATATTATAATGTATTATATCTGTTGAACTTTGGTGAAAGAAAAAAGAGCCGCCCCTGTTCAGGGCAGCTCTTTGGTTTTGGTTTTAGTCTGAATTATTCAGCCTTGGGAGCCTCAACGGGGCAAGCGTCTGCGCAAGCACCGCACTCGATGCAAGCATCAGCGTCGATAACGTACTTGCCGTCGCCTTCAGAAATAGCCTCAACGGGGCATTCTGCTGCGCAAGCGCCGCATGAAATGCAAGCGTCGTCAATAATGTATGCCATAGAAGTTCTTCCTCCTTATATTAATTTCAAATTCATTGTAACACATTATTTTAAAAATGCAAGAGCTTTTTTAAGGAAATCAGCCCTCAATATCCTTAAGTGCTTCAATTTCTGCTTTATCAACTTTGATTCTGGAATCACGCACAAGCTTAACCTCTTTGCGGTTAAAGGGTTTGGGCGGTGCATCGGGGTTGTTGTGAAGCTGAACTTTTAAATCGCCCGTGAGCAGGCTGCAATCCGTAACCGTGCCTGTGCCTTCTTTTGTTTCAACAATTGCGCCGGGTTTGGGGGTGATTTTAAGCAGATGCTCATAAGCGTTCTGTTCATACTTAAGGCAGCACATCAGTCTGCCGCAAGCGCCGCTGATTTTTGTGGGGTTGAGCGAAAGACCCTGTTCTTTTGCCATTTTAATTGAAACGGGCTGGAATTCGCCAAGGAAACTGCCGCAGCAGAATGGTCTGCCGCAGATGCCCAGACCGCCAAGCATTTTGCTCTCATCGCGCACACCAATCTGGCGCAGCTCGATTCTTGTTCTGAAAACGCCTGCAAGGTCTTTGACAAGCTCTCTGAAATCCACTCTGCCGTCAGCGGTGAAATAGAAAAGAATCTTGCCGCCGTCAAAGGTGTATTCAACGTCAATAAGCTTCATTTCAAGAGCGTGGTGAGCAATTTTCTTTTGGCAAATCTCAAACGCTTCGCGCTCTTTCTTTTTGTTTTCAGCAACGGTCTGCAGGTCTTCGGGCGTAGCTGTGCGGATAAGCTTTTTGAGAGGCTTCACGATTTCTTCGTCGCTGATTTCTCTGTTATCCATAGCAACCTCGCCGCATTCAATGCCGCGGACTGTTTCAACAATAACCTTTTCGCCTTTCTTGAGAGTCTGACCGTCGGGGTCAAAATAATAAACCTTGCCCACTTCTTTGAAGCGGACGCCGATAACTTCTGCCATAATAACCTCCATAAGGTGAATATATTTAAAATAAGCTGTGATGATTCCTTAATTTTATTTTGAAACGGCTTTGCGCAGTGTTGTGCAAAGCGCGGTAAGCATCAGGTTGTGGTTTGCGTTCATACGCACGCTCGCCATAAGCCTGTCGCACGCGTCAACAAGGTCTGTTAACGCACGTCTGCTGAGCCTCAAAGCAAGCTCGCCGGGGATTTTTCCGAATTCTTCATTGCTGTCAGGCGCATTATATTTTTCGCGCATTGCCGCGGCAAAAATCTCCTGGATAACAGGCAATGCGGCTTTGAGCAATTTTGCATCCTTTTCAAAAACCGCTGCCGCCTTGACTATCTCATAGTCATCCGTTGCAGCTGCAGCCTTTGCAACGTTGAGTGCGGCTTCTACAGCCGTGGCCCTGATTTCATCATCAACTTCAGCCTTTGCTTCACCGAGCGTGAAAACCGTTGCTCTTGAAAGTATTGTGGGCAAAAATCCTGATTTTGATGAACAGAGCAGAATAAAATTAACGTATGAGGGCGGCTCTTCAAGAATCTTGAGGATAGCATTCTGACCCTCAACGCCCATTGTGTGGGCATTTTCAAGAATAAAAACTTTTTTATCTGCTTCGTTGGGGATGATGTATGCGTTGTTTCTTATATCTCTGACGTAGTCAACCTTAAAAGCTCTGGGCTTGTCCTCTGCGGTGTAAAAAGGAATATCGGCGTGGGAATCTGCCGCCGCTTTTTTGCAGTGCGAGCAAATTCCGCAGGGAGCCTGCGCTCTGCCGGCGGAGCAAACAAGAGCCGCCGCAAGCTTTTTTGCAAGGGTAAGCCTCTCTGCAACAGAGCCGCCTTCAAGAATAACGGCGTGCGGAAAGCGCCCTGAGGCAAGCATTGCCTTGAGGGTAGCTTCAAGAGGGTTATTCAGATTGAAATCTGCTATGCTCATTTGCCGTTTTCTCCTTGGTTGATGATTGAAAGATTGCGCTCAATAACTTTTTTGCCGCGCCAGGCATAGGCTCTGCCTTCAAGCTTGGTTTCGGCTGTCAGCACAGGTACGGGGTCTGCAAGGAATTCCGCTATAGCGGAGGCTGCGGCGGTTTTATTCATAGGGCAGATATCCTGGCAGATATCACACCCCCACACACAGCCGCATTCTGCCATAAGCTCCTTCTCGGCATCGGTCAGCTCACCCTTTTTTTGAGTGATTGCTGAAAGGCATTTTGCGCTTTCAACGCCACTCTCGCTTATTGCGTGGGCAGGGCAGGCGGCGGCGCATCTGCCGCAACCGATGCAGGCTTTGGGTTTGGCATTTGCCGCTTCAAGCGGTAAATCCGTAACAATTTCGCCCAAAAAAACGTAGGAGCCGTATTCTTTGGTTATCAGAAGAGAGTTTTTGCCTCTTACACCGAGGTTTGCAAGGGTTGCCGCCCTGACCTCGGGTATGGGCGAATTATCCGCAAACGGAGCAAAGCTGTTAAGCGGATAAAGGCTTTGAAGCGCATCGCAAGCTTTCTGAAGCCTCGCAAGCGCAACGTCGTGATAATCTGTTACCACGGCGTATTTTGATATATTTGAATTGATATAATTTTCTTTTGACAGCAGATAGGGAAAGCAGGCAACAATAACCGTTTTTGCTTTTTCCGGCAGTCTGCTTTTTGCCCTGCAATCAATAAGACTGTTTTTGATTTCGCTGAAATCACATATGCCCCATAACGGTGAAACGGAGTCCATTATTTTGTTGATTTGCGTAATTATCACTCCATTACCACAATTGGATTTGTAATTGTGAAAGCGCTATCATAACGGGCATTGTAATTATTGAAATAAAGCTGACAATCGCAACGGTTTGCGAAGCAAGACCCGTGTCTCTGTCATACTTTGCGGCAAAAAGAGCCGTGTTGCTTGCGCTGGGCGCGCTTGCGGGCACCATAACGGAGCCGAGAAGCACACCGCCGATACCCAGAAGCTTGAAAAGCACAAGCAGGATTGCAGGCGTAACAAGCAATTTGATTGCCGCCACAGCGTAAATGCGCCATTCTTTGAATATGGATTTGAAGCTGGTGTTAGCTATATAAGTGCCGAAAATCAGCATCGCAAGAGGGCTGTTAAGGCTGCCTACATAGCCAATCGGCTCCATAATGATGCGCGGCACTTCAACGTCAAGCAGGAAAAGAGGCAGACCTATGGCAACAGAAATGATGCCGGGGTTAAAAATGAGTTTCTTGATATCAAACTTTTGCTTGGTTTCTGAATCTTTGGTCATTATATAGATGCCGTGAGTGAAGCTGAATATCTGGAAAGAAGCAACAATGGCAGAGCAATAAATAACGCCTTCATTGCCGAAAAGCGCTTCAGCAAGCGGCAAACCCATATAGCCGCAGTTGCCGTAACAGCTTGCGTAGCGGAAAATTGCTGCCCTTTCTTTGTTGGGGCAACGCCTGAAAAGGAGGGGTGCCATAACAACGCAAAGCCCGTGGAGCAGAAAACCGCAACCGAGGGCGATGAAAAAGCCTTTGATGCTTCCGGTGTTATCAAGAAAGCTCTTGATAATAACGGCGGGTGTAACAATATAAAATAAAAGGTCTGTGCATTTTTTTGCTGTTTTTTCAGGGAAGAAGCCGACCTTGTCGGCAACAAAGCCAACGGCGGCAATCACATACAGTATGATAACCTGCTCGCCGGCAAGGAGCATATTTTTTAAAAACATCGGTTATTCCTCAGATTTTTCTTCTGTGTTTTCTGCTGTTGTTTTTTCTGCTGACTCAGTGACTGCAACTTTTACCGGGGGACGGTCAGTCACTTTGGTAAGAATGGTTGCAATGGCAAAAAGCGCAACAGTGAGGTCTGAAAACTCCAGAGCAGAGCCGGAATAAATCACGTCGCCCTTACCTGCGGCAAGCATAATGGCGCGGGGCACAAAGCATAAAAGACCGAGCAGGGCGGCAGGCAGACCGTAGGAAGCAAGCTTCCATGCGTTGCCTTCGTCATTTACTTTTGAGTTGCACTGGGCAAAGTTCATAAAGAACATTATCATAAACGCCAGCATAAACATTTCAAAAAGAAGCTCTGAAACGCGTGTGTAGCTGATTGTTCTCATAAACCTTGCAACCATTCTGAGCATTGCCCACAAAACGGGGGTAAGTGAGAGCAGTCTTAACTCGGAAGCGAAGGTTCTGCCCATAAAAGCAACGAAGCCGAGCACCGTGAAGAAGAGTGCGGCAAGCAGAGAAACTGCCGCCTGGGCAACAATAACGTAGTTGGTGGTGATTTCTGTTGAGGGCTGTTCAGGTGTTGCGCTTCTGATTGCATTAATTGTGCCGGGGATGTCCAGGCAGAAGGCGGCATCAAAAATTATGCCCAGAGCAACAAGAACAGAGGCTACACCCAGAAAGATGTTTTTTTGCGAATCAATCTCATAGAAGAGCTTTTTGCGGTTGATTATACCGAGCACAACGGCTGCAACCGCAAAAAGAGCAATAACGCCGTAAAGCGCATATACGCTGAAATTGTTTTTGGCAAAGAAACCTGTTGCAGGTTCAACAACGCCTCCGAGATACTGATAAATTCTGAGCGGCAAAGCAATAACGAGAGCCGCAACAAAAAGAATGTTGCCGATTCCGAAGCCGCCTGTTAAAGTTTTTTTATTCATAGTGAGTACAACCTCTTTTATCTCTTGTCAATCGGAATGTAGGTATGAACGTCGTTTGTGTTTTTATATGCGGGGCGGATGATTTTGCCGCCCGTAAGAATCTCTTCAATTCTGTGCGCAGACCAGCCGACAACTCTTGCAACTGCAAAAATAGGGGTGAAAAGATCGGGCGGAATGTTGAGCATCTTATAAATCAGACCCGAATAGAGGTCAACCTTAGCGCACATTGCTTTGTTGATACCCTTGACTTCTGCAAAAATTTCAGGAGTAAGGCTTTCAATAAGGTTGAGCAGAGCAAAGTCTTTTTCAAACTCTGTGCCTGCGGAGAATTCCTGTGCCTTTGCTTTAAGGATTTTTGCTCTGGGGTCAGAGAGGGTATAAACTGCGTGGCCCATACCGTAAACAAGACCTGAGCCGTCACCTGCTTCTTTGCGGATAATCTTGCGCAGGAAGTCGGCAACCTCACCTTCGTTTGAAATATCGTTTACGCCTTCGTTGAAGAAGTTGACCATTTCTGAAACCTTGATGTTTGCACCGCCGTGCTTCGGACCCTTGAGCGAGCCGATGCCTGCGGCAATTGCGGCGTAGGTGTCTGTTCCGCTGGAGGTAAGAACTCTTGTTGCGAAGGTTGAGTTGTTACCGCCGCCGTGCTCTGCGTGAACCATCAGGCAGGTGTCAAGCAGTTTTGCTTCCGCATCGGTAAAGGTTTTGTTGGGCCTGATTGAATTGAGAATGGTTTCAGCCGTTCTGTGGCCGGGCTTTGTGGGATGAATATACATACTCTTGCGGTAATAATGCCTGCGCTTAACCTGATATGAATAAGCCATAATTGCAGGCAGCTGAGCGATGATATTGATACACTGGCGCAGAACGTTTTCAATCGACGTGTCGTCGGGGTTGTTATCGTAAGAATAAAGCGCAAGCACCGAACGTGAAAGCTTGTTCATAACGTCGGGTGAAGGAGCTTTCATAATCATATCTTCAATAAAGCCGTCAGGGAGCTCGCGGCAGTCTGCAAGAATCTCGCAGAATTTGTCAAGCTGTGTTTTGGTGGGTAATGAGCCGAAAAGCAGCAGCCAGATTACTTCTTCAAAGCCGAAACGGTTATCGGCAATAACGTTATTGACGATGTCGCTCATCTCATAGCCTCTGAAATAAAGGTGACCTTCACAAGGGATTTTTTCGCCGTCGTCAATAATATAACCGCCAACGGAGCAGACTCTTGAGATGCCTGCCATAACGCCTGTGCCGTCTGAATTTCTTAAACCTCTTTTAACGTTGAAACGGTCAAAATCTGAGGGGTCAATGTGGTTATATTTACGAATCTGGTCACATAAAAATTTAATGTTGGAGTTTGATACGGTGTTATCGGTGTTATACATATGTTGTATCCTCCTTTTCTCTGCATTTAATGCTATTACTCCATTATATTATATAATTAAAAATATTATACACCTTAATATTAATAAAAGTCAAGTATGCAAACAGCGTATGTTTGCTGTTCAAGACAGCAAAAGTTTTGTTAATACTCACAAAAAGGAAGGTAGATGCTGATGCGCAAATATGCGGTGATGGCTGTTATGCTTATGGCAGCGATGCTTTTATGCCCTCTGGCGGCGGTTGGAGCGGCAAACGAAAAACCGCCTGAAGCCCCGATTGAACCGATGCCTGTGCTCATCCACGCAGATAAAGACGATACGGAATATATTACCGTTATGTCATCGGCAACAGGAAGCACAACCAAGCTTGAAATGCGTGAATATCTTATAGGTTGCGTTGCGGCTGAAATGCCGCCCGATTACCACGAGGAAGCGCTCAAGGCGCAGGCTGTTGTGAGCTACACTTATGCAAGACGGATGCTGGGAAACTCTGCCGATTTTATAAGTGACAGCCCTTTGACGCATCAGGGATACGCTCCAAAACAGGAGAGGCTTGAAAACTGGGAAGAGGATTTTGAAAAGAACGAGCAACGAATTGCGGCTGCGGTTGACGAGGTTATGGGGCAATACGTTGCGTATAACGGCGCGGCGGCTTTGACTGTTTACCATTCAATCAGCGCAGGGCGCACACAAAGCGCAGAGAGCCTGTGGGGCGAAGATTATCCTTATCTGCAAAGCGTGCCCGGTGACGGAGATAAGCTTTCACCGGATTTTATCAGTACGGTCAGTTTCTCTGAAGCGGAGTTTTCTCAAAAACTTGGGGTTGATAACGCGGCAGTTGAAGATATGCAAACAGAAAACGGTTACGTAACGTCTGCCGTTATTGGCGGCAAAAACTTTACAGGTGCAGAGATAAGAGAAAAACTTGAGCTTAAAAGCAACAGTTTTGAAATCGAAAGTGAGGATAACAAAGTGACCGTAACCTGCAAGGGTCACGGTCACGGGGTTGGGATGAGCCAATACGGAGCCGACTATATGGCGCGGCAAGGAAGCAGTTGGCAAGAAATTCTGTTTCACTATTATCCCGACACGCAGATAGTAAGAGCGTAACAAAAAGGCTTGCATTGGTGTTAACCCATGCAAGCCTTGCTGTTTATTAACTTAAGCTTTAACGGTTTCGTTTTCTTCGGTGTTTTTTTCTTTGTCTGCAGAATTTTTTGCCGCATTTTTATCCTTAACGGGCGGCACGTTAACCTTTTGAAGTGAAACAAGCAGGTTAACTATCGCTGAAACAAGGAATAGACCTGCTGAAACGTAAATACCCCATTGCGGTGCACTCTGCCAGTGTGCGGCAAAAGCACCGTCTGCAACAATTTCAGAGAATTTACTGAAAGTGAATGAACTTGCAAACATCATTGCGCTTGCAAGCAGGTTTGTTATAAACAGCCCTTTGCTTTTGAACTTTTTGAAGTTTGTGAGCAGAAAAACAAGGCTCACAATCAACGAAAGCAGGCTCAGAACAACAAGAATCAGCGAAGCACCGAAAAGCTTGAAAGAATCGCCCGTAATTTCAGAACCCATACCGCTGAAAATGCCTGTTACAAAACTGCCGATATCAAAACCGTTGATGATTCCCATAACAACCGTAATAAGATTAAAGGTTATTTTTGAGCTGTAATACGGAAGTGAAACGTCAATAACTGCAAGCGGCAGCAAAAATGAAAGCAAGGGTAACACGCTTATGGGGATTCTTGCAATACGGAGCTTTGTGCCGACGAATGAATATTTGAAATTGTTAAGAGTATTGTGAAGCTTTGCAAAAGCGATTTCCGCTTCCTTTGCATCCTGCTCAAGGCGGTTTTCCCAGTCGTAGTTGGCTATGTTAACGCCGCACTTGGGGCATTCTGCCTTGATGTTCCATATGTGCAGTTTAACACCGCACGCAGGACATTTTGCCATATTATCACCCTTTACCCAAATCGGTTTTCAGCCGATAAATATCAATTATATTCTATACTGAAAAATTTTTCGTGTCAAGAAATATTTAACTGTCTTATTTCTGACCGTAATATGCGTTTGCACCGTGTTTTCTGAAGTAGTGCTTATGCTGAATGGATTCGTTTGCAGGCTCGGCATCCATTGTTTTGCTCAGGTATGCCATCTTTGCAACTTCTTCAAGAATGGCTGAGTTTTTGGCGGCATCAAAGCCGTCTTTGCCCCAGGTGAAAGGCCCGTGTGAACGCACGAGCACGGCTGGCACAGCGTTATAATCAATCCCCCGTGTTTCAAAGCATTCTGCAATAACCCTGCCTGTGTTCAGTTCGTATTCACCTTCAATTTCTTCCTTGCTCAGGTCTCTTGTGCAAGGAATGCTGCCAAAGGCAAAATCTGCGTGCGTTGTGCCGTAAGCAGGAATATCGCAAGCAGCCTGTGCAAATGAAACCGCAAAGGTTGAGTGAGTGTGCGCAACGCCGCCGATATCGGGAAAACGGCGGTAAAGCTCCAGATGGGTTGGTGTGTCGGAAGAGGGGTTGAGCCTGCCCTCAACCTTTTCTCCGTTAAGATTCATAACCACCATATCGTCTGCCGTGAGTTTGGCATAATCAACGCCCGAGGGCTTGATTACAACAAGACCTGTTTCCTTATCAATGGCGGAAACGTTGCCCCAGGTAAAAAGAACAAGGTTATATTCAACAAGTTTAAGGTTAGCTTCATAAACCTGCTGTTTGAGTTGTTCAAGCATAATTCAACCTCTTTCAGATAAATAATGTTGTGATGACCGTCGAATAAACTCTTGACGGCTCTTTGAGAAAATTGTGTTTGATAAGCTGTGCCTGCTCAAGGTCTGCGGCATAAACGGTCAGTGCCATAAGCACGTTGTCTTTGTGTGTAACCTTGAAAGTAACGTTAAAGCCGTTTTGGACAGGCTCAATTTCAACGGAGTTTTCTCCCTCGCGTTTTTCAAGAAGCTGCAGATTAATGGCGTCTGCAAGCGCGGTTTCTTTGACCGAGCGAGGGATATCTTCTGAAAGCTCGGCAACGGAAAGTCTGCCTTTGGGCGTAATCTGAAGTTTACCCTCAGCCAGCATAATGTTGCCGTTTGCAAGAAGCTCATCGAGAGCCTGTGTGGCTTCAAAATAGTTTGCAAGACCGTGCACCTGAAGCGCTTCAAGCATCATATCGGAGCTTATCGGCTCCTTAAGGCGCCCTGCAATGAAAGTGATAAGAACCTTTATCTGCGTTGTGTTACGCAGACCGCCGGGCTCAACACCTGCAGAGAACGCATCAAATTCGTTGTTTTCGCTGTAATTATTATCCATTGTTTACTCCTCTGCGTTCATTGAGTTCTTTGATGATTTTTTCTTTCTTTTTGCCCGTGTAATCGTTGAAGAACATCGGGATTGCGCACAGCGCAAGGCTGATTGCAGGGATAACCGAAATCATAATAAACATACCCCAAAGAGTATGACCTGACTGTTCCCGTGCAATTTCAATTGTTACGCCGAATTCGTTCTTGGCTTTGATGGGGTCAAGATATTCATAATATTCAAGCACAAAACCCGTGATAAGAGTTGAAATACCGGCGGTGAGCTTGCTGATGAAAGTCTGCGAAGCAAAGCAGATGCCCTCGGAGCGTCTGCCTGTTTTCCATTCAAGGTAATCAACGCTGTCGCCGACCATAGCGTATGTGATAACGTTGAAAATGCCCAGCGGAAGACCGATAAACGCAAGAACAACAAGCAGTGCATAAAATTTATCGAAGCCGACGAAGTAGAGAACAACGTGAAGAACGGCGCCGAGAAGAGCGGAGCCGATATAAATTTGTTTAAGTGAGAACTTTTTGCGCAGAACGGGCATAAGAACCATCGCAATCATCATACCTGCACCGATGGCAACCGTCATAACAACCTGAACGGAGCCCTTGGGAACGATGCCGGAATCCTGAATAAGATATTCTGCAATGTATGAGCCTGAGGTCTGCGCCATAAGCATTGCCGAGCCGAGAATGCTTGCGGCAATAAGAAGAAGCAGTGGCTTGTTTTTGGTGTAAGCAGAGATAACCTCTTTAAACTTGATTTTTTCTTTCGGAGGTTCTTCAACCTTTTCTTTTGTGCCGAAGAAGGCAAGCAGAGAAATCATCGAACCTGTGATGCCGAAGATAAGACCGCCCACAAAATAACCTTT
Source organism: Acutalibacteraceae bacterium (assembly GCA_045588295.1). Lineage (GTDB taxonomy): Bacteria > Bacillota > Clostridia > Oscillospirales > Acutalibacteraceae > CAG-177. Next base: position 5,707 of record JAZNDY010000257.1, on the reverse strand, counting down.
TGTGATGCCGAGCGATGAGGTGCGCAGAACGGGGATAAGAACGGTGGGCAGAATGCCGCCGATTGTACTGCCGATTCTGGCGATTGAAAGAAACTTGTTACGCTCGTTTTCAAGCGGAGTAACAACGGCGCTGAGTCCCCAGAAAGGAACGTCCTGAATTGTGAAGCAGATGCCCCAAAGAATATATGTAACAGCGGCGTAAGCAAGCTTTGCACCGTAGCTATCAAAAGAAGGAACGGAGAAAAGCGCTATTGTTGAAGCCATAATGAGGAAGGGGGAGAAAAGCAGATAGGGGCGGAGTTTGCCGAATTTTGTTTTTGTTCTGTCGGCAATCATACCCATAATCGGGTCGTTTGCAGCGTCAAAAATTCTTGCGCCGAAAATAATCCAGCTTGCGTGTGTGGGCTGCAGACCCGCCGCGTCAGTATAGAAAATCAGCAGATAAGTTGACATAAGGGTATAAATCATACTTCTGCCGAAAGCGGATGATGCAAATGAAGCTATCTCGCTTGTTTTGAGATATTTTTTGTTGCTCATTTATTTCGCTTCCTTCCTTTAATTTCTTTTCTCTTGCTTCTGTTGGGATTAATCGGTTTGCCGTATCTGCCTCTTTGCAGGTAATCTTCGGTCAGGAATCTGTCCTTTGTTGCCCAAAGACCGCAGAGATTTGACCAACCCTCGCAATAAAGCCAATAATATGAGATGTTTTTCTCTTTTCTCATTTTAACAAAGGCCGGCACGCCGCACCAGATGAACGAGGGCAGGGCTATTATAAAAAGCCACAGAGGGCCGAGAATCATTGTCTGAACGGTGTGACCGTATTCGTGGATTTTAAGGTCGTGCAGGTCGTCGCCTTTTCTTTTTGCGTTAACAAAAATAAACATGCCAAGCGAAACACCGCCAAAGTTTTTTCTGTCTATATATGTTATAAGTGCGTTGTGAAACCATTCGCTTTTGGCACCTTTTGCTTTATAAACAGCGAGCATGCCCAACCCTATAAGATTCTGCGGCAGTCCGTACGTAAACTGCCAAAAGTAAAATAAAACCGGTTTAATTATTTTCAAAATATCACCGCCGAGAACTATAATCAACATATGATAACATATTTTTAATGATATTGCAATGATGACGGGGATAAAACTTGAATTTTTTCATAAATTAGCAATATAAATTTTAAAATTACTATTGCCAAAACCTGATATTTATGCGATAATGCAAAGCATTATGTGAATATTTAAAAGAGAGGTACTTCTATGACAGAAAAAAGAAGCAGCTTCACGGGAAAAATCGGGTTTGTGCTGGCGGCGGCAGGCTCTGCTGTCGGTCTCGGCAATATCTGGCGTTTTCCTTACCTTGCGGCCAAATACGGCGGCGGCATTTTTTTGCTTGTTTACATTGTTCTTGCCGTAACTTTCGGCTTTGCGCTTATGTGCGCTGAAATTGCAATCGGCAGAAAAACAGGTCAGAGTGCGGTCAACGCATTCAAATCGCTTGACAAACGCTTCGGTTTTGTGGGCGTTATCGGCGCAATTATTCCTGCAATTATTCTGCCTTACTACTCCGTTATCGGCGGCTGGGTAACAAAATATCTTTTTGCTTTTGCAACGGGTGATGCTGCAGCTTCGGCTACCGACGCCTATTTTGGCGGCTTTATTTCAAAAACAGGCGAGCCGATTATGTGGTTTCTTATCTTTATAGGCCTGACAGCTCTTGTTGTTCTTATGGGTGTTGAAAAGGGCGTTGAAAAGGTCAGCAAGGTTATGATGCCTGTCCTGGTTGTGCTCACCATCGGCATTTCGGTTTATTCGCTGACTCTTGACGGTGCGATTGAAGGTGTTAAATACTATCTGTTGCCTGATTTCAGCAAGTTTTCAGCAACAACGGTGCTCGCGGCAATGGGTCAGCTTTTCTATTCAATGTCGCTTGCAATGGGTATTATGATAACTTACGGCTCATACATGAAAAAGGATGTTTCAATTGAAAAATCCGTTCATCAGATTGAGATTTTTGATACGGGTATCGCTTTCCTTTCAGGTCTTATGATTATCCCTGCAGTTTTCGCTTTGCCGAATTTCAGCGAAGAAAATCTCAAGGCAGGTCCAAGCCTTATGTTTGTAACACTTCCCAAAGTGTTTGAACGTATGCCCGGCGGTGCATTTATCGGCGCAGCGTTTTTCCTGCTTGTTCTTTTTGCGGCACTCACGTCATCCATTTCTCTTATGGAAACAGTTGTTTCAATTGTAAGAGATAAGTTTGGCTGGAACAGAAAAATCACCTGCCTTGCCGTGCTTGCTTTCTGCATTCTTCTTGGTATTCCCTCGTCACTCGGCTTCGGCAGATGGGACTTCATCAGCCTTAATATAGGCGGTGAAACCAAAACAATTCTTGATATGTTTGACTTTGTAAGCAACAGTGTGCTTATGCCTGTTGTTGCTTTCCTTACCTGCATTTTCATCGGCTATATTCTCAAACCCAAGGCAATTATTGAAGAACTTGGGGTTGGCGCACCCTTCAAGGCAAAAACACTCTTCACAATCATCATCAAATTCGTTGCACCCGTGTTTATTATCCTTATCCTCATCACGGCAGTTCTTGACCTTTTGGGAATTATGAAAATCTGATAAGCAACAAAAAGCCGCTCCTCACGGGGCGGCTTTTTTGATACCCGAAAGGTTTTCTTAACGCCCTTTCGAATCCCTTCGGATGCAATTGTTCCAAAAGAATAAAAGCACCGCTTGCGCGATGCTTTTTCTTTTTGGCCCGCCCGAAGGGCAAGAGGTAGACTGCATCAGGGAGCTCGACTTTCGGTTGCCGGCGGACTGTTTAATCACGGAGCAACGCGACGGGCTGAAAACCTTTCCCCGAAAGGTTTTCTTAACGCCCTTTCGAATCCCTTCGGATGCAATTGTTCCAAAAGAATAAAAGCACCGCTTGCGCGATGCTTTTTTCTTTTTGGCCCGCCCGAAGGGATTCGAACCCCCGTTCTTCAGAATCGGAATCTGCTGCGTTATCCAACTGCGCCACGGGCGGATATATTTACTTTTGCAATATACTATGTTTAAGCTGAAAAGTCAAGCGCAATAAGTCGATGCGCAGTGTGTCGGGGTCAATAAAAACAGGCTTGCAGCGGAAAATCCGTTACAAGCCTGTGCTTTGTTTATGTTGGACTTATTTTGCCTTTTTCTTAGCGAGCTTATTTTTGATTGCAGCTTCAATCTTATCATAGATGGGGGAGATAACAAAGTAACCGATAAGTGCATAAACAAGACCTACGAACGTTGCCATAATAACGTCAGAGGGGTAGTGAACGCCAACGTAGACTCTTGAAATACCCATAAGAGCGGCAAAAACAAATGCAACTGCTGCAACAATGCTTGTTGTTTTCTTTGTGAAAAACTTTCTGACAGCAAGAGTCAGAGCAAGAGCAAAAGTGAAGGCCGATGATGTGTGACCTGAAGGGAATGAAAGTGATTTGGGGCTCATTCTATCAATAACTTCAGGGAAAACATAGCCTGCGTTCCACTTTTCTGCAAGGCCGGGGAATCTGTCGATAGTCCAGTCGATGCGACCGAAAAATCCAACCCAGTCATATTTTGAAGCATCAACGGTTTTGCCTTTGGCAGCATAATAGTCAATAACTTCTTTGGTTGCTTCGGGAAGTCTAGCGAGGTTATAGGGTCTGGGTCTTTCGATAAGAGGTTTAAGAAGCTCGTTGTTAAGCAGAGTCATAATGAGAAGAGAGCCGAGGCAAATAACGCCTGCTTTGCGTGTTTTCTTAAAGAAAAGCATCACAAGACCGATAATGATAAAGAAAATACCGTCATCACCGAGGTGTGTGATAAGCCACATAATCGGATTAAGCCATCCCTGTCTGATGAAGTTCTCAAAAAACTCAAAAATCGCGAGGTCAAAATTAAGAATCGCTTCCAAAAATAATCACCCTTTTTAAAATATTTCATACTATTATCGCCTTTATTTGTCAAAAAAGCAAGCCTTTTTTTAAAATTATTCATTTTTATTCGTTTTTTCGGTGATTTTGTTTCCTTTTATTGACACATTTTCCGAATAGTGTTAAATTTGTTGCATAAGATACAGGGGAAAGGATGTTGATTATGAAAGTTATAACAAAACTTTTTACTGCGGCGGCGGTTGCAACAGGCCTTGTGGGTGCTGCCGGTTACGGCTTATTCCGAGGTATTATGCACAGAGATTCAACTTTGCCGGATAAGGTGGGCGGTCTGTTTGACAAAAGAGACGAAAGCCGTCCTGTTCTTAACGTTGAGGAAGACCCCAGAGCCGTTTGGTTTGCTGAACAGTCGCTTGAAAGCTTCACAATGGTAAATAACAGAGGTCAGAAACTCAGAGCACATCTCTTGAAAGCCGCAGAGCCTTCAGACGTTTATGTTTTTTGCAACCACGGTTACAGAAACCACGGCAGAGGCGAATTTAACCTTATGGCAAAATTCTACCATGATAAGGGTTATAACGTTTTTATGGTTGACCATCAGGCGGCAGGTGAAAGCGAAGGCACCTATTGGGGCTTCAGCTATTATGAATCCCGTGACGGTATTCAGTGGCTTGACTTTATGAAAAAGAATTTCGGCGAGGATATTCAGATTATTCTTCACGGCATATCCATAGGCGGCGCAACGGTTATGCTTATGAGCGGCAACGAAAATCTGCCCGATAACGTTAAATTCACCGTCGCAGACTGCGGCTTTACTTCGGCTTGGGATGAGTTTGCTCATAACTGCAAAAACGCTCACGTTCCCACTTTTCCGCTTCTCAATGCGGCAAACTTTTTCAATAAGCATATAGCAGGCTTTGACCTCAAAGACACAAACACAAAGCAGGCTGTTGCGAAAGCAAAAGTGCCGATGCTTTTTATTCACGGCGGAAAAGACGATTTTGTGCCAACAACAATGAGCAGCCAGGCGTTTGCATACTGCGGCAGCGCGCACAAGGAATTTTATATTGCGCCCACAGCGGCTCACGCAGAGTGCTATCCGTTCCACAGCGAAGAATATGAAGCGCGCGTCAGCGCATTTGCAGACAAATATATTGTTTGATTGATTTTTGTTTTAAACGGCGGAACAGGTTGTTTCGCCGTTTTTGCTTCTGTTGCCAAACAATATCTTTGTCGATTTTGCACATAAAAAAAGGCAATAATTCTATTGACAATTGCAAACGCATATGATAGAATATCATTCGTTCCGAATTGTGCGGGTGTAGTTCAATGGTAGAATCCCAGCCTTCCAAGCTGGTTGTGTGGGTTCGATTCCCATCACCCGCTCCAGCTTCGAAAATATGCGCTTGTAGCTCAGCCGGATAGAGCAACTGCCTTCTAAGCAGTGGGTCAGGGGTTCGAGTCCCTTCAAGCGCGCCAAAAGGCTGCAGGTTCACCCTGCAGCCGCACAATATGGTGGTTGTAGCTCAGTTGGTTAGAGTGCCAGGTTGTGGCCCTGGAGGTCGTGGGTTCGACTCCCATCAACCACCCCATTTAAAAACCACTTACGCAAAGCATTTAGCTTTGCGTATTTTAATATCAAAAAAGAATATTGGGGCGTCGTCAAGCGGTAAGACAACAGACTTTGACTCTGTCATTCGCTGGTTCAAATCCAGCCGTCCCAGCCAAAAAAAGGAAGCAGAAAACCTGCTTCCTTTTTCTTTATCTCTCATAAATATCGCTTAACATATAATCAAGCGT
>JAZNDY010000256.1:0-5262 GCA_045588295.1 Acutalibacteraceae bacterium | reverse complement strand
CCAACCCCGGCGCTGCCTTGAGCAGAACAGATATTCTCAATAAGGTCTGGGGTAACGAATATTTCGGCGAAGAAAAAATCGTTGACGTTAATATCAGGCGTTTGCGTATGAAAATCGAATCTGAGCCCTCGGCTCCCAAACATTTAACAACAATTTGGGGCGTTGGCTATAAATGGATAGTTTGATTCGGCAAATATAAAAACAGTGTCAGAAAGGAGAAGAGCAGATGAAGTTTGTGGGCATAACAAAGCGTTGGTTTCTCAGTGTTGCTTCTGTTGTTGTTCTGATTCTTGTTTCTGTTTCAATCGCTCTGCTTCTTTCTTTCAGAAGTTATTATTACAGCGTTGCCGATATGGCGCTTGATGCTTATTCGGCTGAGGTTATTTCATCAAACTTCAGGCATTACGGCGATGCTGCAACAGACGGATTCAAAACTGCAAGCCGTAACTTTGTTGAAAATTTTACGGATAAAGACATAATGGCAGTCTGGATTATTGACAGTTCGGGTGAAGTTATTCTTTCCTCAAGCGGTTTTGAAATCAAAGGCAAGGTTGAAATGCCGGACTATGAGGCAGCAATGAACGGCGAAAACAATGCCAAGTGGCAGGGTGAGCTCCCCTCGGGTGAAAGCATTGCCGCCAAAACCTGCATCTATAATTATTCTGACGGCACCCACGCAGGCGCGGTCAGGTTTATGATTTCTCTTGAACAAATTGAAAGCCAGGTTATCAGGCTTGCAATCGTTATTGCCGTTGCGGCGGTTGCGCTGTTTGCGTTGCTTATGATTTCAGGCAGCGTTTTCATCCGCTCAATCGTTAACCCGGTCAAGGACGTTGGCGAAACTGCCAAAAAGATTGCCGGCGGTGACCTTGAGGCGAGAATTGACCATTATCCTTATAACGACGAAATCGGCGAGCTTTGCGCAACCATTAACGATATGGCAGAAAAGCTTTCGGTTACGGACAGGCTCAAGAATGACTTTATCTCAACCGTTTCTCACGAGCTCCGCACACCGCTGACCGCAATCAAAGGTTGGGGCGAAACACTTCTTCAGGTTGGTGATACTGACCCTGCAATGGCAAAAAGAGGTATGACGGTTATCATCAGCGAAGCTTCAAGACTTAATGAAATGGTTGAAGAGTTGCTGGACTTCTCAAGAATGAGCAGCGGCAGATTCAAGCTCAACAGCGAGCGCATAGATATGCTTGCGGAGCTTGATGAGGTTGTTTTTGCATTCAGAGACAGAACAGTCAGAAACGGTATCGAAATTGTTTATAATGCTCCGCAGGTACCTGCGCCGGCAACGGCAGACGCTTCCAGAATGAGGCAGGTGTTCATCAACGTTCTTGATAACGCCGTCAAATATTCAGAGCACGGTGATAAAATAACGGTTATTGCCGAGATGCCTAATCCCGCAACGCTTATTGTAACAATAAGTGACACAGGCATCGGCATTTCTGCAGAAGATTTGCCGCACATCAAAGAAAAATTCTATAAGGTTGATTCAACAATCAGAGGTTCCGGTATCGGCCTTGCGGTTGTTGATGAAATCATTAAATTGCATAACGGTGAGTTTGAAATCACCAGCGTTTACGGCGAGGGAACAACGGTTAAAATCACTCTCCCGTTAACACCTGCTGAACCTTCAGCAGAGCCGATTAACGAATCGGAAGGAGACAGATCTGATAATGAGCAAAGCGAAAAAGAAGAATAAAAAAGAATATGTTGCCGTTGGCGGTCAGGCGCTGATGGAAGGCATTATGATGAGAGGCCCCAAGGGTATGGCGATGTCTTTGCGCTTACCTGACGGTTCTATTGAAACACAGATGAAAGATTTTGTTTCAATCAGAAAAAAATTCAAGCCTTTCAATATTCCGCTTATAAGAGGAATTGTTTCGTTCGTTGAATCAATGTTCAGCGGTTATAAACTGCTTATGGAATCAGCAGAAAAAACAGCACTTGACGGCATGGAGGCAGAAAACGAATCAAAGCTTGATAAATGGCTCAGTGACCATTTCGGCCCCAAGATGATGTCTGCCATCGGTTTTATTGCCGCTGTTCTCGGTGTGGCAATTTCGTTTTTGCTGTTTATGTATATGCCCACAAAGCTGTTTGAGCTTATTGACGTTTATCTTGTTAAAGGCAGATTTGATATTTCAATGTGGCGCGCACTTTTTGAGGGCATTATCAGGGTAATCCTCTTCCTGGTCTATATGGTTGCGGTTGCCCGTATGAAAGATATCAGAAGAGTCTATATGTACCACGGTGCTGAGCATAAAACAATCTTCTGCTTTGAGCACGGCAAAGAGCTTACCGTTGCAAATATCAGAGAAGAAAAGCGTTTTCATCCAAGATGCGGCACAAGCTTCATCTTTGTAACAATAATCCTCAGCATTCTTATCTCATCAATTGTTTCCATTGCTTTTCCGTTCTTAACGGTAAACAAATGGGTGTGGATAGCCACCAAAGTTCTTATGCTCCCGTTGATTATGGGTGTCGGCTTTGAGTTCATTCAGCTTGCAGGCAAATATCCCAATAAATTCACAAGGCTTCTTTCGGCCCCCGGTCTGCTTATGCAGCGAATAACCACTGTTGAGCCTACAGACGATATTATTGAAGTTGCCATTGAAGCTATGAAGGGCGCTCTCACGGGCGAAGTTCCTGTCAAAGAAGAAAAACCTGCAGAAGAATCTGCGGAAGAAAACGGCGAAGAGGAATCTGCCTCAAAGCCGGAGGAATAAGCAATGACTGTCAAAGACTTGCTTGCCGAGGGTGTACGCATTCTCGGTGACAGCGGTGTTGATAACAGCCGCAACGAAGCTTACTGGATTTTTGAAGCAGCGTTTGAATGCGGAAGAGATTATATTTTTTTCCGTTCATCAGATGAAGCTGACGTTGAAAAATCACAGAAGTTCATTGAGATGGTTAACCTGCGCAAAAGCGGCACTCCCGTTCAATACGTTATCGGTGAATGGGATTTTTACGGTGAAACCTTCAACGTCGGTCAGGGTGTTCTTATTCCCAGACCTGAAACCGAAATGCTTGTTGATTTTGCCATTGATTATTTGAAAAATAAACAAGCTCCCGTGGTTTTTGATTTGTGTGCAGGTTCAGGCTGTATAGGTCTGAGCGTTGCAAAAAACAGACTCGACGCAAAAGTTTTTCTGCTTGAAAAATCAGAAAAAGCATTTGCTTATCTTGAGGCTAACAAAATAAAGCTCGGCTGCTCAAACGCAACCCTCATCAGCGGCGATTTGTTCAGCGGATTTGAGGCGTTTGGTTTGCCTGCACCTGATCTGATTCTTTCCAATCCGCCTTATATTGAGTCGGCAGAAGTTCCGCTTCTGCAAAAAGAAGTTTTGCAAGAACCCACAATGGCTCTTGACGGCGGCGCGGACGGATATGATTTTTACAGGGCGCTCACAGAAGTCTGGCTCCCTTTTTGCAAAGGTGCCATTGCCGTTGAATGCGGCGAAAACCAGACGGATACAATAGAAAAATTATTCAGCACTATATGTTCAGATGTCCGTTCAGAAAAAGATTTTAACGGAATCGGAAGAACTGTTTACGGTTTTATCAGTACAGAAAGGATGCCTTATGTTAATTGATTTGATTACAAGCAGAGGCGATTTAACAACCATACTTATCGGTCTTATGGCAAGTGTGTTTGTTGTTTTTTGCACAATGCCCATTCACGAGTTTGCACACGCCTTTATTGCCACAAAGCTTGGCGATACAACCCCTTCGCGTCAGGGCAGATTAACTCTTAATCCTCTTGCCCACATTGACCCTATCGGTGCGCTTATGATTATTCTTGTCGGCGTCGGTTACGCAAAGCCCGTTCCCGTTAATGCAAGAAGGTTCAAAAAACCCAAGTTAGGTATGGCTTTAACAGCTGCCGCAGGTCCCGTTTCAAACCTGTTGATGGCAACAATATGCGTGTTCTTCTATTACGTTGTGTTCATTCTTGATGTCAAGCTTGGTCAAAGCATACCGGATACATTCCCGATTATGTATGTTTTGCAGTTGTTCTTCTCATTTGCTGCAACAATCAACGTCAGCCTTGCTGTGTTTAACCTTTTGCCCATTCCTCCGCTTGACGGTTCAAAGATTCTGGCAATCGCAATCCCCGCAAAGTTTTATTTCAAGTATATGCAGTATGAACGCTATGTAAGATACGCCCTGCTTCTGCTTGTTTTTGTTGGCGTGCTTGACATACCCATTACGTTTTTAACAGAAACAATAATGAGCGCTATCAGTTTTGTTGTGAGCTTACCTTTCCGTTTAATTTAAAATTACCCTCCATTGAAGGGAGCAAAAACCTTTGGATAAATTTCAATATAAGCTTGAAGTGTTTGAGGGTCCGATGGACCTCCTGCTTCAGCTGATAAGTAAAAAGAAACTAAGCATCAACGACGTTCCGATTATGGAAATCATTGAGCAATATCTCGAATATGTCCGTCAGATGCAGGAAGATAATCTGGACGTTTCAAGCGAATTCCTTGAAATGGCGGCAAGGCTTCTTTACATCAAAACCGTTTCGCTTCTTCCTGTTCATGAAGAGGCAGAAAAGCTTGTTGAAGAGCTTCGCGGCGAGCTGACGGAATACAGAGATTGCAAGCTTGTTGCAGGCAAACTCCAGCAGCAGGCAAAGGGATTTGAGTTTTACGGCAGAGAGCCTGAAGAATTTGAGCCTGATATGACTTACACCAGAATCCACGAGCCCGTTGAGATTTATAAAGCCTATCTTGCGGCTGTGGGCAAGGGTATGCGCCGCTTGCCTCCGCCCATTGAGGCGTTCAAGGGCATAGTTGCCCATAAAATTGTTTCGGTTGCATCAAGAATCAGTGTTATTATTGACCGCTTCAAACACGGCAATAAGCAAAAATTCAGCACGTTTTTTGAAAGCTCGGAATCCCGTTCCGAAATGGTTGCAACCTTTCTTGCTCTGCTTGCAATGGCAAAGGCAAAAAGGATTTATTTTGACGGCAGCGGCGACAGTGTTGACGTAACTTTGCTTCAGGGCAGAGGGGAGAGTATAGAAATTGACGAATGAACAGATTCGTGCGGCTTGCGAAGCAATATTGTTTTCTTCGGGAGAGCCGCTTGAAGCATCAAGAATTGCCGATGCACTTGAACTTGATATAGAAACAGTTACCGCTGCATTATGGGAGCTCTCAAATTTACTTGATGAAAGAGAAAGCGGGATTTGTCTTCTTCGCCTCGGCAGCAAATATCAGCTTTGTTCAAGAGTTGAATATG
>JAZNDY010000255.1:0-4927 GCA_045588295.1 Acutalibacteraceae bacterium | reverse complement strand
GTTATCTGCATTGCAGGCGGAAGCGGTATAACACCGTTTGTTTCTATGGCCAAGGCGATTGCTGACGGTGATGAAGATTTTAATATGATTCTTCTTTACGGCAGCCGTAAATATGATTCAATAATCTTCCGCGATGAACTTGATGAAATAACTTCAAAGTGCAATAAAGTAAAAGTTATTCACGTTTTAAGTGACGATGATGCTTGTAAGCAGAATAATATTGAAAAAGGCTTTATTACCGCAGATTTAATCAGCAAATATGCACCTGAAAATGAAAAGTATTCTGTTTTCATTTGCGGACCTCAGCAGATGTATGATTTTGTGGACAAAGAACTTGATAAGCTTAAACTTGAGAGAAAGTTTATCCGTCATGAAATGTTCGGTGAGTTCCATAATCCTCAATCTCAAGCTGATTATCCTGCCGGTGTACCTGACAGTGTTACAGTGACCGTGACAATTCAGGATAAGAAATATGTTATCAAGGGCAATTCTTCGGATTCTGTTTTGCAAATTCTTGAGAAAAACGGTGTTTCTGTGCCTGCACGCTGCAGAAGCGGTGAATGCGGTTTTTGCCATTCGCATCTTCTTTCGGGCAAGGTCTACATTCCCAAGCACCTGGAAAAACGCAGGCTTGCTGATTTTGATTTTAATTGTTTCCATCCCTGCTGTTCTTTTCCGCTTACTGACCTCGAGATAAACGTTCCCGTATCAAGATAAAAGGAGAGTATCAATATGTCTAAAAAACGCTATATTGCTGCAATAATTTCTTTATTGCTTGTTTTTACAACTGTTTTCTGCTCAACCGTTCCCGTTTATGCTGCGACTACAGCTGTTGCTATTGATGCTGATGTTGCTGACGGCACTGATGCAGACGTTCCCAAAACCGATCTGATTGTTGAAATTGCCCGTTCAAAAATCGGCTATTATGAAAGTAATGCCAATGAATTCACTGAATGGTATTACGGTTATCCCACTGACACGTGGTGGTGCACAATATTTGTTTCTTGGTGCGGTGCTCAGGTTGGCGCAAGCGGAACCGCAATTCCGAAGAGATCAACTGTTGAAGGTATGCGTGTATGGTATCAGGCGAGAGGTCAGTATTATGACGCAACAAGTGATTACGTTCCTTGCAGAGGCGATATAGTTTTTATGAACACGGCTCTTGACGGCACAAATAACGTTCACCACGTTGAGATTATAACTGAAGACGGCTTCACCGGTTCAAAAAGCAACCCCAGAATCAAATGTATCGGCGGCAACACTTCTAACCTTAATTATGAGGGTTCTGAGTACGTTACTGAAAAAACAAGAAAAGTGCGCGATACAAGAGCTACCATTATAGGTTATGCTCACCCTGATTATGAGAAGAGCGAAGGTCTTTTAGGCTTTATTTTTACGTTGTTTGATGTTTCTTCACCTGCTTTTGTTACAAACATTATCTCAAAATTCATTTCGCTTATTCAGATGATACAGACACCTGACATTAAGGAGCCTGCACCTGAGGCTGCTGCTTGATTAGGGTGTTGATATGAGAAAATTTATTGCTTGTTTAATTTCGATTATTATTATGTTTAATACATTTTTATATGCAGGCGCCGGTTTTAATGCTCCTGATCTTTCAAAAGATGAGTGGGACAGTTTTTATTCAGAGATGATTAAAACAAATAACCTGCCCACGCTTAACGTTGGCGCTGACGAAACGCAGGTTAATATTTGTTGGCATGCAGAAAAAGCAATCGCTGTTGCTCAGGTTAGATTAGCTGACAATGCGCAGATGGATAATTACACCGTTTTTAACGGTGAGAAAACTCCTGCTGAAAATGATTCACAGGTTGTTTGCCGTGTTACAGTAACTGATCTTAAAGAAAAGACGGTTTATTACTATCAATGGCACACCGGTAATGGCTGGAGCGATATTCATAAATATGAAACCAAATCTTTTGGTGACCATAAGGCTATGGTTGTTGGTGACATTCAGATTACGGAAGTTTACGGCGATGATTATTCTGCACAGTCAAGGGTTGGGCATTATTGGAATAATTATCTCTCCGAAGTTCTTGAAAATAATCCCGATATCAGCTATCTTGTTTCACCCGGTGATAACACTTCAACCGGTTCTACTGCTGAAGAATGGCAGACATTGCTTATGCCGGAAGCATTAAGAAGTTTGCCTGTTGCTCTTGCTATCGGTAACCATGATAAAAAGGGTATGATGTATGATTATTACACCGATATGCCCAATGAGGATTACGGCAGATTTTTCAGCGGTCTTGACCGTGATTTCTGGTTCAGATACGGCGACGTGCTCTATCTTGTTTTTGATTCAACTTCAGGCAATGCGCCTGACCATATGAGATTTGCGAAACGAGCCGTTGAGCAGAATAAAGATGCAAAATGGCGAATAGGAATTGTTCATCACGGTTTATACGGCGCGGGTGATGCCATAGGAGATGCAGAAACAGAAATTCTTTTAACCAGCATTTTTGCTCCTATTTTCCAGATTTATGATTTTGACCTTGTTATAACAGGTCACACTCACTCGCAGGGACGTTCGCATTTTATCCATAGCGGTAAGGTTAAAACTGAAGCACCGAGCGGCGGAAAGTTTGTTAATCCTGAAGGCGTCGTTTACCTTAATTCCAACGTTGTTTGTGACGTTTATGATGATGATTTTGATGCAGAACATCTGGCGTATAAGCTTGTTGAAAATGAAGTTACAACATACACAACGCTTGAATTTAAAGGCAACCAGATGATTCTTGAAACAAGAAGAGGGGATAACAGCGAGCTTCTGGACAGCATAACCATTGAAAAAACTGAAGAATTTAACGATAATCCAGTTAATCGTTTTTTCAGAAAGCTTCCGTATAAACTCATTGAAATTCTCGGTTTTGTTTATACGATGGTTGATAACATAGTAAGAAAATTTATGTAAATGTCTTTTACGGAATATTTTTATGATATAAGACTTGAATTTTTTTATAATTAATGTTATTTTATTAAAAATCTGATTTTAAGGAGGTATTGCCCATGAAAGAAAAGCGTTCACTTAAAAATGCTGAATTTCAGCACCCGAACCGTATTGGCTTCAAAGACGGTCTCGGTTATGCTTTGGGTGATGCAGGTAACCTTTTTATCCTGACATATGTTTCATCTTACCTTAAAGTTTTTTATACTGACGTTCTTAAACTCGGTGAATTGAGAATTACGGTTCTCTTCCTCATTGCGAGATTGTGGGACGCAATCAACGACCCTCTCTGGGGCAGTCTGATAGCCAAGAAAAAACCAAACAAAGACGGTAAGTTCAGACCGTTCATCAAATGGTTTGCCATCCCTCTCGGTATTTCGGCGATGTTTTGCTATGTGAACTTCACTAAATTTACAAGCAATGAAACGCTTATTCTTGCACTTGCTTATATCACATACATCGGCTTCGGTATGATGTATACAACAATCAATATTCCTTACGGTTCACTTGCTTCCGTTATAACCGATGACCCTGCAGGCAGAACTCTGCTTTCAACGTTCAGAACCGTAGGTGCCGGTATAGGCGGCGCTGCTCCTTTGCTTCTTGCCCCCAGCATTATCTATAAAAACGGTGTTGCAAATGACAACGGCATGATGATTTTCGGTGTCATTATGGGTGCGCTTTCAATTTTTGCATTTTATGCCTGCTACGGTATCAGCAAAGAAAGAGTTCCTTCAGAAGAAGAACCTGACGTTGATATCAAGGGTATGTATAAAGGCATGTTCAAGAGCAGACCGTTCCTTATGGCTGCTGTTTCAGGTATTCTTATCAGCGGTCAGCTTCAGTTCGGTTCACTTAATCAGTATCTTTACAAGAACTATTTTGCCAACACAGGTCTCAGCGCAATCGGCACAATCGCAAACTATCTGCCGATGGCAATTATGATTTTCTTTATGCCCAAGCTTGTTAAACGTTTTGGTAAGAAGGAACTTTGCGGTTTTGGCACATTCTTCTCGGCAATTGCTGCAATTCTTATGTTTTTTATTGTACCGCATTGCTCCAGAGTCGGTTCAGGCCCCGTTGTATTTATGCTGTTTACTTTCATAATCGGTTTCGGTTATTCCTTTGTCAGCATAACAAACTGGGCAATCATTACTGACGTTATTGACTATCAAGAATATAAGACAGGCATACGCAGTGAAAGTGCTGTTTACGCAGTTTATACTTTCTGCCGTAACCTCGGTCAGACTCTTGCAGACACAGGCGGTATCACACTTCTCAGCAAGGTTGCAGGCTATGACGGTAAGATACACGGTCAGATAAGCGGTTATATCCCCGATGTCGGCGAAGGTATTCTCACCGTTTGCACAATTATTCCCGCTATTGTTTATACTCTTGTTTTCATTATATTTGCATTCGGTTATAACCTTGACAAGGGCAAGCTTGAAGTTATGTATAAAGCTCTCGGCAGAACCGTTGATGCAGGCGAAAAAGATCTTACAAGAGCACCTCATTAAGATTTAAAACCTCTCTGTTTTCAGAGAGGTTTTTCTTGATTAAACGATTTCAATATGATATTATTTAACTGAAATGAGGTGCACTGATGAATCTTATTGAAAAATCAAAAGAAAATATCATTATTGTTGCTCACAGGGGAGCGGCAGGCGGCAATATTCCCTGCAACACCATTGCGGCTTATGATATAGCGCTCAAACAGGGTGCTGATATGATTGAGGCAGACGTGAGCTGCAGTGCAGACGGTAAGTTATTTCTCTTTCATCCTGGTATGGAAAGAGCACACTTAAACAAGCTTACTTTACTAAAACTAAAAAAATTCAGTTCTATTGAAAAAATCAAATACGTCAATTATGACAACACGCCTACTCAGTTCGGCATTGACAGCTTTGATGATTTTCTTGAGCATTTTAAAGGCAGATGCTTTATAAATATTGATAAATT
>JAZNDY010000254.1:0-3800 GCA_045588295.1 Acutalibacteraceae bacterium | reverse complement strand
AAATAAACAGCCGCTCGTGAGCGGCTGCCAGTGATTGTAATGCGCTGCTAAACCTTCAACGCCCCTTCCAGGGGCTAAGCCTGTATCAACCCCTTTTAGGGGTTAGTCAAACCACCGGTTCAACCGGTGGTTTGTGATTTTATAGTACAGGGAGGGATGCCCATATCCCGCCGTTAGCGCTAATCGATATCAGCGGCGGCTTGTGGGCAAGCCGCCCTACTCGGATGGCGATGTATGCGCTGTTTACTGCGGATGGCTGTTAGGAACATTTATATCACAGGGACAGAATTAAAGCTTACAAAGGTTTGATTACCTTTGTAAGCTTTCTTTTTTTATTCGGCTAAGAATGCCTTGATTTGCTCAAGCATTTCTTCACCTGTTTTTCTGCCGATATTATAAACTCTGCGCAATTCTTCGGGGTCACGGCAGGTGTGTTTGATGTTAAGAGGCTCGGGCGGTCTGATAACCAGAATCTCGCCGCTTTTTTCTCGTTCTTCAATGTATTTGAGCGTTTCGTTATATTCGATGTGGCGCACGGCAAGCAGCTCGGCAACCTTTGGGTATTGCCTGAGCGCAAGCTTGATAAGCGGCACAATCTTGTTTTTTTCTTTAACAAAGCCTTTGGGCTGCGTAAGCAAAATAACGTTTCTGTTATAGCCGATGCTCTCAAAATACTGAATGGGTACGGAATCGATGATGCCGCCGTCAAGCAACTTTCTGCCGTCAGCTTCAACAGGTTTTGCCGCAAGGGGCAGGGAAGCCGAAGCTCTGAACCACTCAAGCTCATTTTCGCTGTCACCGCAGCGGTGATAAACAACCTCGCCTGTTTCAATATCCGTGCAAACAACGTAAAATTCCATCGGGTTGTTGACAAAAGCTTCTTCGTCAAAAAGGTCAAGCTTTGTGGGGATCTCAACGTAGCAGAATTCCGCGCCGTAAAAATTGCCTGTTTTGATTAATGAACGCAAGCCGGCATATCTCGGGTCACGGCAATAGGTGGTGTTATAGCGGATAACTCTGCCCGGCTGGTTGGATTTATAGTTGCAGCCGAACGCCGCACCTGCAGAAACTCCTATCGCGCCGTCAAAGGTTATGCCGTTTTCCATCATAATATCGGTAACGCCTGCGGTGAACATACCGCGCATTGCGCCGCCTTCAAGGATTAATCCTGTTTTCTTTTCCATAATTATTTAAGAAGGTCATCAAAGAATCTGATGTTTGATGCCTGAGGCTTAAGTTCGCCTGCCTGCTCCTTTTTGATGATTTCAACTATTCTGTCGTTAATGGGTGTGGGTACGCCGCATTTTTTGCCCCAATAGCAAACAACGCCGTTGATAGCATCAACCTCGCAGGGCTTGCCGTTGCGGATATCCTGAAGCATTGAGGGAACAATAGCTCTGTGCTTCTTCATTGCGATGGGAACAAGGAATTCTGCAAAAGCGCGCTTGAGAGCGCCTTTATAATAGAAAAGCTTTGTGATATCCTTACCCTGAACGGGGACGAACTCTGCGCCCGTTGCGTGGCCAACATCGATGCATTCCTTCATGCAGCGAACAGCAATTTTGCGCGCGTCCTTAACCTCTGAAACGTCACCGAAGCAACCGCCGACTACCGTGCCCAGACCTGAATAGGTAGCGTTGATGAGAAGCTTTGACCACCTTGCGCCGATAAGGTTTTCTTCAAAATGAACGGGGCACATCTTTTCAAGCAGGTCTTTAACCTTGTTGAACTGCTCGTCTGTGATGCCGTCCATCTTGCCCATGTGGAATGAAAGACTTTCGGGTTCGCTTGTGAGTGTGCAAACACCGGGTTCGTCAAGCGAAGCACCCCATTCAACTGTGCAGCCCATTGTTCTGTTTTTGCCAACGATTTCTGCAATGCCGGGCTCGGGAATGCCGTTTTGCAAAGTGACGATAACGCCGTCGTCGGCAAGGAAGGGTTTGAGGAAGGTAACAACCTCGGGGTTAAGAAGCTGTTTTGTCATAAGCAGAATAACGTCATAAGTGCCGCTCATTTCGTCAGGGGTAAGAGCGCTGACAGGAACGTTCATCTCAACAGTACCTCTGATTGTTGCGCCTTTTTCTTTGAGGGCAGCAACGTGAGCCTTGTTGCGGTTGATAAGGTCAACCTGAGCGCCGTTTTTGGTCATATATGCGCCGAGAACAGTTCCGAGTGAACCTGCGCCGTAAATTGCACATCTCATAATAAATTCCTCCGTAGAATAAAAATTTTCAATAATGATTATAACAAAAAATATTAAGCATATCAAGCAAAAAACAGGCTTGACATTAAAGTTTTTCGCCCCCAAAAACGTGCTGAAAAATTTTTTGAAAAAATTTTAAAAAAGTGTTGACAAAACGCAAATCATATAATATAATAAACAGGCGCTTTAGAGAGCGCATCGATATGGCGGCATAGCTCAGTGGCTAGAGCAACCGGTTCATACCCGGTAGGTCGTGGGTTCAAATCCAACTGCCGCTACCATATAATTGGCCCGGTGGTCAAGCGGTTAAGACACCGCCCTTTCACGGCGGTAACACGGGTTCGAGTCCCGTCCGGGTCACCATAAAAAAGACAAGTCGTTTGACTTGTCTTTTTTCTTTGTTTAATTGAGAGTTCTGCAATCAGTTCGGTGAATAAGAATTTGTATGAACAAAACTGCAGGGCGCCTTGCCTATAAGCCGCCAAATTGTTGCAATTCAATGGCGGGATGAGGGCATCCCGCCCTACACTTGACTGCCTGTTCCGATATAAAGAGAGTTGCCTGTATATTCTTTCTCGACGCTTTGAAAAGCCGGTGAGTAAATCAAAGACCCCAAAGGTTCAGAGGATACGCCTTTTTGCATAGTTCAAACGCCTGCACCGTTTATGATGCAGGCGTTAATTTTTTTGTTTTTACCAGATAACTTTTGTCGCGATGTCTGCAAGTGCGCTCTGTGCAAATTCGTCAACGCTCTTTGCGCCGATGTCGCCTTCGCCTCTCTTACGGATTGAAACTGCGCCGTCTTCGATTTCCTTATCGCCAACGAGGAGCATATAGGGAATCTTTTCAAGCTGTGCTTCACGGATTTTATAGCCGATTTTTTCGCTTCTGTCGTCAACGGAAACTCTCATGCCTATTGCTTCAAGCTTTGCGGCAACTTCCTTTGCATAAGCGTGGTGGCGGTCAGCGATGGGAAGAAGTCTTACCTGCTCGGGAGCGAGCCAGAGGGGAAGTGCGCCTGCGAAAGTTTCAAGCAGATAAGCAAGCGTTCTTTCGTAGCAGCCGAGGCTTGTTCTGTGAATGATATAGGGAAGCTTCTTCTGGCCGTCTGTGTCAACGTAATACATACCGAACTTTTCTGCAAGAAGCATATCAATCTGGATTGTAACGATGGTATCTTCCTTGCCGAAAACGTTCTTGAACTGAATGTCAAGCTTCGGGCCGTAGAATGCGGCTTCGTCGATACCGATTGTGTAATCAACGCCGAGGTTATCAAGGATTTTGCCCATTGTTTCCTGTGCGGCGTTCCACTGCTCGGCAGTGCCTTCATATTTCTTTGTGTTTGCAGGATCCCACTGTGAGAAGCGGAATGTGCACTTGTCAAGCATACCGACTGTGCTCAGGAAATATTTGCAAAGGTTGAGGCAGCCCTTGAATTCTTCTTCAAGCTGATCGGGGCGAAGAACAAGGTGACCCTCTGAAATTGTGAACTGACGAACACGGATAAGACCGTGCATTTCGCCTGAATCCTCGTTGCGGAAAAGTGTTGACGTTTCACCAAGACGCATGGGAAGGTCACGGTAGCTTCTAAGTCGGG
>JAZNDY010000253.1:0-3743 GCA_045588295.1 Acutalibacteraceae bacterium | reverse complement strand
CAAGGAAGCAGGTGATGCCGCCGAACTTGGTGCGGCGTGCAAATTCGTTTGCAAGGTTGGTTGAATGCATAGGCACACCGCCGTTTTTATAGTTGCCTACAACAAAAACAATGTGTTCAGTCGTCATTTACAGCCTCGTTTCTTTCTTTTAAATAAGTAAACTTCTTATAGATTTTTGTAAAAATCGGGAATGCTTGTCTGTAAAATTTTACATTCTTTTTAACAGGAAAATATTTATGATATTTGAGCAGATTGAATTTAAACAAAACAGAAAGTTTTAAATATTCCGAACGAAATTCAGCTTTTTGCTTCTGAGCCTCTTTGAGCTGCGAGAATATCCGCTGAACATATGTCACCACTGTAATGTCATATGCGCGGTTATATCCGTTCTTTTTAAAAAACTCAAGTTGTTGCTTTGAACCTTTCAATTGCGGTAATACCTTTGGTGTCCATGCTGATTGTGTGGTGCTTCCCGGTCTTGTATAATAAAAATACAAAGGGTTATCAATATAGGCAACTTTTTCTTGCTTAAAAATCAAGCGGTATGTAACAAAAACATCCTCGTATAACAGGCCTTTTGGAAAACGTATATCGCTTAAATCGCTTTTTCTGAATAACTTGGTACAGGGAGAACCATATTGTCTGAAACACCAGAAATCTTCTGCTGAAAAAATTTTCACAGATTTTTCTGATTTTTCAATATTTACACTAAATTCAGGGGTTTTTAAGCAATTGCAAATGCTCATAGTAACATCGCATTCTGTGGCTGTTTCATACAAATCCTTCAAATAGTCAGGGTGAACCCAATCATCGCTGTCAATGAAGTTTATCCATTCTGAATCACTGTTTTTGAACACCCATTCTATTCCGGCGTTTCGTGCTTCTGATACACCTTTGTTTTCCTGATGAATTACCGTTATTCTTTCGTCTTTATTTTTATATTCATCACAAATTTTTCCTGAATTATCCTTTGAACCGTCGTTGATAAGAATTAATTCAAAAGATACAAAGCTTTGAGCTAATATGCTGTCAATACAGCGCCTCAAATATTTTTCCACATTGTAAATGGGAACTATTACAGAAATTTCAGGCATAACGTTACCTCTTTTACGAAAACTTAGATTTTATAAACATAACCGGATGCAAAAGCGGTATAACACTCACAGCGTTCACGATTTTGTTATCCGTTTTTGTCAATTGGTTATCTTTGGTTGCCTACAGCAAAAACAATGTGGTTCATCGGCTTATCTTCCTCTGAGTTTTTTATAAACAGCGTTTTCTGTAAGGAAATCGAGCAAGGGATAAATGAATTTCTTTCTTATTTTCTGCTTTCTCTCTTGCTTTTTATTATATCTGTCTGTATATTTCAGGAGCTTTGCGGCATTTTTCTTATAAATAAGCTTATAATATTCACGGTAAAGGGGATTGAGCTTTTCTGTGGGAATATGACCCTTGAACTTTTCGCAGACGGGGTCGTTCATTATCTGCTCGATAAGCTTGATTTGTGTTTGTTTATCGTTGGGGCAGTCGGACTTCAACTCATTTTCAATGCCGGACATTGCAAAGAAGAATGCGCAAAGATGCATTCTGTCGCTTAAATCCTGCTTTTTGTAGCCTGCAACGTCCTCATAAAGCTTATCGATAAGAGGCCTTATGAGTTTCCAATAATTCTTTGTGTATCCGCGGGATAGTGATTTTCCGTTGTTGTTGTCTCTGTTGTGATACAAATATTCATCGTTTATAGAAACGTATTTTTGCGCATACAGTGCAGTTTCAAAAGTCAGCTGCAAATCCTGACTGCGGCGGAAGCCTCTGCCGAAGGCTATGTTGTTATCTCTTATCAACGAGAGTCTGTATATTCTTAACCAGTTGCACCATCTGATAACGTCATTTGTGCCTTTTGGGGTAATGCCTGCAAGTGAACGGGGCAGAATTTCTTTTTCGATACGTTCTCTGTCATATACGCCCGGCTCAAGGTAATAATCATTTTTTTTGTTTTCATCCTTGTAGCAGTTGCAAAAAACAACGTCTGCATCGTTTTCTTTTGCAACAGTGTACATTCTTTCATACATATTAAGCTCAAGCCAGTCGTCGGAATCAACAAAGCCGACGTATTCGCCGCTTGCTCTTTCAATGCCGTCCTGACGGGCGGCGGCAAGACCCTCGTTTTCTTTTTTATAATAGATAATTCGGCTGTCTTTGGCGGCGTATTCCTTGCAGATTTCGGACGAGCCGTCTGTTGAGCCGTCATCAATAAATATAATCTCAACGTTTTTTAAAGTCTGGTTAACAACGCTGTCAAGGCATTTGCGAAGATATTCGGCGGCATTGTAAACGGGAACAACGATGCTGACGGCAATATTGTTTTTCATATTTATTCACCCTTTATATGTCTGTTTTTATAAGTCTTAAAAAGTGTATTCCAATATCTTACAGGTATGTTTGCCAATATTGTTAAAAATTTTATCGGGTTGCGGGTTTTTGCCAATTCAATATAAGAAATTTCAGCCCAACGCTGCCATAAAATTGTTTTCAATTTGTCAGCGTTATAAATTTTGTGTGTTTTGTTTTGAGCAATAAGCTTTTTTATCCATTTTTTAAACTTCGGATTATACTTTTTCCGTTCAAACATAAAATTTATGTGTGTTTCTGAAATTTCGCTGTCTAATGACATATCCAACGCTTGCAATTGCTCTGTAATAATTTGTGCCGCTATATCCTTTTGAAGCTGTTGCTTTTCAACTGATACCGCTTTATCGTGCACACGGTACAGAAGCAAAACTTCATCAAGGTTGTAACACGGTGCGTGTTTACTGCAATCAACCCACATTTTATAGTCTTGCGCCAAAAGGCATTTTTCGTCATATTTAACGTTGTGCTTTTTCAGGAGAGTGTGGTTGAACATTGCAGTGGGATGAGCGATGTTAGGATAATTGCCGAACAAAAGATATATTCTGAACGTTTCAACGTCAGGTATGGTGCGGGAAATTATTTTGCCATCTTTATGACTGCCGAGGATTTTAATCGCCGTGCCGCAGGCGATGTGTTCAGGATTTTTTCTTAAAAAATCAACCTGTTTTTCAAATCTTTGGGGCAAAGCAATATCGTCTGCATCCATGCGGGCAATAAACTCACCCTTTGCATCATTAATTGCAACGTTGAGCGACTTTGTAAGACCCATATTTTTTTGATTCCTTATCAGCCTGATACGTTTGTCGCTGTATGATTCTATAACACTGACTGAATTGTCGGAAGAGCAATCGTCAACTATTATAAACTCAAAATTTTTATAATTCTGGTTGAGGATGCTCTCAATTGAAGCTCTTAAATATGCCTCATCGGTGTTATAATTGCTCATTACCACAGAAATAAGATCTTTCGTCATCATTTTCCCCCACTGTTCTTCAAATGAATATTAAAAATATATGTGTTATAATGTTTCGCCGTCAAGCATTGTTTCCCACTTTTGTTTATATACGTTTTTATGATGCTCGTTATCGTATTTATATGTTTGCTTAATCGGGCAACCCGACTTCAGCTTATCGGCAATCTCTGTTACGGCAACAGCGATTGCTTCTGAATTTATGGAAACCAAAGCTCCGAATTCGCCGTTGTTTAACACTTCTTCAGCGCCCATTGTTTTGGTGCTTACAACCGTTTTGCCTAAAATGAGTGCTTCCAATATTGCAAGGCCGAAAGATTCTTCATATGTCGGGTGAACAAAAATATCGCAAGCCTTTATA
>JAZNDY010000252.1:0-2210 GCA_045588295.1 Acutalibacteraceae bacterium | reverse complement strand
AAAAGCTCTGTGCTTCTCTGCGTTGAAAGCGGTGAGTTTTTGTTTGAAGACAATGCGGATGAACGCTTGTCTATGGCAAGCACCACAAAAATTATGACTGCCTTGCTTGTAATTGAAGCGGCAACCCCAGAGCGTGAAATTGTTGTTACAGAAAAAATGGTTTCGGTTGAAGGCACTTCAATGGGTCTTAAGGCAGGTGACAGCGTTTCGCTTCTGGAGCTTGTTTACGGTATGCTTCTGCAGTCAGGCAACGATGCTGCAAACACCGTGGCTTACGTCATTGGCGGCAACCCCGAGAGTTTTGCGGCAATGATGAATACACGTGCTGATAAAATCGGAATGAAAAACACAAATTTTGTTACGGCATCGGGGCTTGATGATGAAGAGCATTATTCAACTGCTCGTGATATGGCTCTGCTTGCGGCAGAGTGCCTCAAAAACCCCGTCTTTGCCTCAATCTGTTCGCAAAAAACGGCAAAACTGACTTACGGTAATCCGCCCTATGCAAGAACACTCACAAACCATAACCGTTTGCTTTGGAGCTATCCCGATGCAATCGGTGTCAAAACAGGCTTCACCAAAAAAAGCGGCAGATGCCTTGTGAGTGCGGCAAAAAGGGGAGGAGTTACCCTCGTTGCGGTTACTCTTAACGCACCCGATGACTGGTCAGACCATAAAAAACTGCTTGACTACGGCTTTAACGTTTGCAAAAGCGGTTTGCTTATATGCGATTTGGCAGACGTTTCAGTGTCTGTCTGCGGCGGCAAAAAGAGTAACGTTGCGCTTCGTCCGGCTTATGAAGCTCAGGGCATTTCCGGTTCGGACTGCGTTTTGCTTTTAAAACCGTTTGAATATGCTCCCGTCACTGAGGGCGATATCCTCGGCAAAGCAGTTTTTCACAGCGGCGGCAGGGTTGTTGCCGAGATACCCGTTGAAGCGGCAGAAAGTGTTCAGGCGCACGCGGTGCCTGTCAAAAAACAAGAAGAAAACAGCTTTTTTAAAAAATTGTTTTATAAAATCAAAGAATTTTTTGTTCAGAGGTGAAATCGGTTGCCCGATAATAAAATCAGACTCCAGAAATTTCTTTCTGAAGCAGGTGTTGCTTCAAGAAGAAAAGCAGAAGAAATGATAAGAGCCGGCAGAGTCAAGGTTAACGGCGCGGTTGCTCAGATTGGTGACAGTGTTGACCCTAAAAAAGACACAGTAACAGTCGGCGGCAAAAAAATCAGAAAAGAAAGCAGCCTTCGCTATATTCTGCTCAATAAACCCAGAGGTTACGTCACAACAACTGATGACGAACTTGGCAGAAAATGCGTTCTGGAGCTTGTTTCAGATGTTAAAGAAAGAATCTATCCCGTCGGCAGGCTTGACAGGGTTTCTGAAGGTGCGCTGATTCTCACTAACGACGGTGCTTTTGCAAACGCGATGATGCATCCGTCAAAACATATTCCCAAAACTTACAGAGTTACCGTTCGCCCTGAGATAACACCCGAACAGGTTGATATTCTTGCAACGGGCGTTGAAATTGACGGCAGATTGACTGCCCCTGCAGACGTTCACGTTCTCTCAAAAGAGGATGGCAGAGCGGTTGTTGAAATTGTTCTCTATGAGGGCAGAAACAGGCAGATACGCCGTATGTGCGAGGTGCTTGACCTTGAGGTCGCAAGGCTTCGCAGAATAGCTGTCGGCTCGGTGAAGCTCGGTATGCTTCAAACGGGTGAGTGGCGTGACCTGACTCCCGAAGAAGTTGAAAAGCTTCTTGTGCAGGCAGGCGTTAAAAAGAAAGGCGGAAATTCAAAATGATAACCTTTCTTCCCGACCATAAACAGGATTATTCGTGCTTCAGAGCATATGAAAACGGTGCGGAAAAAGGCTTTTGCACTTACCGCTGTGAGGGTTACCGTATGGTTTTTCTCTCAATGGAATGCGGTGACGATATTGCTGCAGAAGGTCTTGCAAGAGCTGCAATGAACAGCGCCGCCAACCAAAACGTATATCTTGCCGTTATCTCAAAAGAGCTTTATCGCCCTGCTTTTGCAAGGCTCGGCTTTGAAGATAAAGACGGTGCGTTTGTTGAAATTCCCGAGGCGCTTGCAGGCGGTTGCTCCTGTTGCTCTGATAATTAAACTACGGTTAATAAAACCACGGAGATGAATTTTTAATGATAAAAAGTATGACCGGCTACGGCAGAAGTCAACAGCTTGCCGACG
>JAZNDY010000251.1:0-13751 GCA_045588295.1 Acutalibacteraceae bacterium | reverse complement strand
AAAGCATAAAATTAACCCCTTGAGGGGTAGCTGAAAAAGGAATGCGGTCGGCAAACCTTTCAGCACCCCTTAAGGGGTTTCGTCCGTATAATGCCCTTTTAGGGCTTAATCAAGCCACCAGCTTAGCTGGTGGTCCTGACTCCTGCTTATATTTCAATATCCTTAACAATACCGTCTTTGGTGAATGCGTGAAGCAGAATTTTGTCGGTTGCCCTGATATAAACTATTGCCCTGCCTCTGTAGGTGGAGCGGTGTTTTTCTGCGTAGCAGGTCAGGTCATCGGGTTTGCCGTTTTCAATGCCCAGAATTTCACCGTTACCCAGAAGCTGATAATAAACACACTTATCGTCTGCGGCGGCAACGTTACCGTTTTTGTCGCAAATAGTAACCTCAACCTGTATGATGTCATCTGTCTTCAGAGCGTCAAGAACAAGATTTTCTGCTTCGGATGAAGAAGCGAGTTTATCTGAAGCATCTCCTGCAACAGCGGCAATAACGCCTTCTTCAAACGGAATCTCCCAGCTTAGGCGGTAACTGTCTTCAACTGTCATTGATTTTTTGCCGAGCGATTTTCCGTTGAGAAAAAGTTCGGCTTCAGGCTGATTGGTGTAACAGCTTACGGTAACTGTTTCGCCCTTTTCAGCCGAATAAACAAATGAATCCGACCAGACGTGCGTGTGTTCTTTACCGCCCTTTGAAACGGCAATTTTAATAAACGGTTCGCTTGTCCACATTGCCTTGCGTCTGTAATAAAGCGGCTTTTCGTTGCCGCAAAGGTCAAGCATACCTGCCTGCGAAATTCTCACAGGCCAGCCAACACATTCGCCGAGGAAATCTATGCCTGTCCAAAGAAATTGACCGCAGATATAATCGTTATCCCTTACTGCATACCAGGCTTTGGGGTCGTGGCTGTTTTCGCTGCCGAAGATTACTCTGTCAGGGAAACGCTTGTGGTCTTCTTCATAAAAATGCTCTCTGTAGTTATAACCTGAAACGTCAAGCACGTCGGTAAAGCCTGTTCTTGTTGAAAGCTCGGGGAATGAAAGGGCGGAAAGCACGGGCCTTGTTGTGTCAACGTTGTGTGCAATGTCAACAAGCTCCTTTGCAACGGTTGTTAGCCTGCGTGCATCGGGTTTCTTGTCGTCATACCTGCGCTCCCGGGCAGGTTTATTGGCGTCATTGTTACCCAAAACCTCGTCAAACAGGGGTGTAACGTAAGGGTCGTTTGGATAATCGATTTCGTTGCCGATTGACCAGAGAATAACTGACGGGTGGTTCCTGTCACGCAAAATCATTGCCTCAAGGTCTGCCTTGTGCCATTGCGGAAAATCTTCTGCATAACCGTAACGCTTGGGCGGATAAACGTTGTGACCCTGCCACCATTTGTTTTTTGCGCCTTCCCATTCGTCAAAAGCTTCGTCCATAACAAGCATACCGAGCTTATCGCAAAGGTCAAGCAAATCTGCCGACGGGGGATTATGCGCTGTCCGCAGAGCGTTGCAACCTGCCGCTTTAAATTTTTTTAGCCTGCGCTCCCAAACGGGGGCGGGCACAGCGGCACCGAGCGCGCCTGCATCGTGGTGCACGCAAACGCCCTTGAGTTTCATATTTTTACCGTTAAGGAAAAACCCTTTGTCTGCATCAAAACGGAATGTTCGTATTCCGAACGGAATATCAATCTTATCTGTAACAACACCGTCTTTGATTGCGTTGCAACGAAGATTATACATTGCAGGTGAATCCGGCGACCATAAATCGGCATCGGCAAGTGTTATTTCAGTCTTGCCGCAAGTGCCGTTTGCTTTGCAATCTGTAACGGTAACACCGTTTCTGATAATTTCAAACTCAGCGCCGTCACATTCAAAGGCGGAATATTTAATGCCTATAACAGCAGTGTTGTTTTCGCTGACAGATTCGGTTGTTACAAAAATGCCGTTTTTATCAAAGCAATTCATCTCGGTTATTTCAAGCTCAACGTCTCTGTAAATTCCGCTGCCCGTAAACCATCTTGAGTCTGCAACCTCATTGTGTTCGCAACGCACACATATAACGTTTTCACCCTTGCGCACAAAATCGCTGATATCAAAAGTAAATGTTGAATAGCCGTAAGCCCAAGTGCCGAGATAGTTGCTGTTTATCCACACTCTTGCGTGCTTATAAACGCCGCCAAAAGTGATGCGCACTCTTTTGCCGATGATGTCTTCGGGCAGCTCAAAATGCTTTCTGTACCAGGCGGTGCCTCCGGGCAGATAACCTGTGCCGCTGGCATTTGCAGTGTCAAATATGTGTTCAACAGACCAATCGTGAGGCAGAGTAACGCTACGCCACGCACTGTCGTTATAACCCATATAATCCGCACCCGCGACTTCACCGAGGTGGAATTTCCATTCTTTATTCAGGTTTATTATTTTACCCATATAAATCTCCTGCTTAGTGTTTTTCACAGATATAAACGTCGCAAACGCAGTTTTCTGCTTTGCGCCTGTTACTGAATACTGCGGTGATTTTAATTTCTTTGCCTTGCATACCTTCGGGCAATTCGAGGAAGAAGGTGTTGTTTTTGTCACTGCCGCAAACAGCGTGCTCCCACTGGTTTGCTCTGTAATCGGGTGCTCTTTTGGGGAATCCGCAGAGCTTGCCGTCGATTTCAGCAACGCAATAAACGCACTCCTCGCCGTGAGTGCCTTCAACGGCAACGGCTATGCTTGAGGTGTTTTTATAATCAGGCAAAGTGAACGTGCCTTGCTTGCTGAGCATAGTTTTTTTGAAACGGTAATGTGCCTGCATATTGCTTGCAAAAGCATCGGTTGTTTCAATAATCTTGCCGTCTTTGATAAGTCTTACCGCATAGATTCTGTCAACAGGGTTTTCGATTCGCAGATAACGGAGCTTGCCGATGTTTGAATAGCTTGCAACAAGCTTTTTGCCGTGCAGGTCATAGAGTGTGTGGGCGGTGAAACGGATGATTTTTGCCGTGAAATCATCGTCGCTGACACTCAGATTAACAAAAGACGAGCTGTTCCAGTTTGCAAGGTCGGTTGAATATTCTGCAACTAACGGCACTTTCTGTGTTTCAACCTCTCTTGTGGCGTAGTCGCCTGCAAAGAATTCAATCTCAACGCTGTCACATTCAATCACTTTGCCAAAATCAACACGCAGGCAACCGCCGCAAATTCGTCTGCTTTCATCAAGATAGGTTTTGCTTTGTGAATCGTAAAAGCTGTCGCTTTTGCCGTCAAACATATTCTTTGCTTCGCATCCGCGGAGCTTAAAATGTTCCTGGTTAAAGAATGCATCTCTTGCCGCCTGCACCTGCGGAATTTTTGTTTCGCCCGAGCGGCGCAGACTGCGGCATTCAAGCGCATCGTTGCCAATGGCATACATTGCCGTTTCATAAAGGAATTCTCCGTTTTCAGGGTTTCTTGTTTCGTTATCGAGTCTGCCGATGAAAAGGGGAGCGTTCTCTTTTGTTTCAGCAGTCAGATATTTAACCTCAACGGGGTTGCCGTTTTCATCTTCTTTGATGATTTCATATTCGCAGTTTTTGAGCATGGGCTCTGCTTCGCTTTCAACCGCAAGTTCAATGAGCGTTGCTCTGAAAGGCATCAGCTCAATTTCAACCACGTCGCCAACGTTGAAAATGCCAACGTGTTTTTCATAGGGGTGATGCATATTGACAGCAACGGGTAAGTCGGTTTCAATTCCCGTTTCTTCGCCGATTTTAATGCTGATTGTTTTTGCTTGCCAGGAATTATTGCCTGTTGAAATAAAACGCTTTGTTTTGTTGCCTCTGGTAACGGCATTTGCTCCGTAGCTTTCAGGCAGAAGCTTGCCTTCAACAAGGATTGCGGCGTTTCTTTTATGCAGATTATAAACTCTTGCAAGCTTTGCGAGTTCATCATC
Source organism: Acutalibacteraceae bacterium (assembly GCA_045588295.1). Lineage (GTDB taxonomy): Bacteria > Bacillota > Clostridia > Oscillospirales > Acutalibacteraceae > CAG-177. The sequence continues at coordinate 9,848 of JAZNDY010000251.1, read as the reverse complement.
TCGCATCAGCCAGGGGTTGCCGTAGATTTCGGGCGCAAGAATTAGTGAACGGTTAAATGCCTGATAAATCAGCTCATCTTCAAAATAATCGATTGATGACGATATGCAAACACCGTGGTCTTCTGCAAGGCGATCAAGGTTATCGGTGTGACCGCGTTCAAACATAAACGCTCTGCCGTGCATAGCCGTGTTTTGGTTGCAGGAAAGAACGTCAACGTAGGTTTCCGTTCCGTTCCAGAGATAGGTTGTAACAAATTCTTCAGCCTCATAAAAATCAAGGCGGTGGTTAAGAACAATAAGGTCTGGCGAATATTTTCTGCATTCCTTGAGCATATCGGCAAAAACGCCTGCCTTTTCGGGGCGGAGTCTGCCGCAAACACCGTCGAGCTTAAAAAGTGAAAAATTATGGTCGCGGCAAAGATGAACAAAAAATTCAAAGCGCTCTTTCTGTGCTTCTTCTGTGTCACCGTAGCCGTCGGGGCTTCCCCAAAGACCCATTCTTATGCCAAGCTCTTTTGCTTTTGCAACAACATTGTTATATTCATCGGGGTACTGACTGCGGAATTTGGGGCTGTTAAGGTTGCCGTAGCCCTCGCTTGCGCCGTCAAAGTTGCCTGCATCCCAGGCATAGATTTTGATTTCCATGCCGTAGGTGTCTTTGAGATATTTGAAAAAGTCAAGGTTAATCAGCGTGTGTTCTTCCGTTGAGCCTTCGTTTGTGTTGTTAATCCAGGAAAAATATTGAGGAATAGAAGGTGTCAGGTTATCTGCTCCTGCGTTTTTGGCGGTTTTAATCATTTTACACTACCTCGTTACATGTCGATGTGTTCTAACGTTTTGTCAACTGCGGCTTCGATATCAATAACGTCACAGCCGAAAATTGATGTGTGAATTTTGCCGTTTATGGGCTTCTTCCAGCATTCTTCAATGCCGTCAATCGTGTTTCGCATACCTAAAACCGAGCCGACGGTTGCACCGTTGCAGTCTGTGTCAAAAGCCATACCGACTGCGCAGCAGATTGATTTGCCGAAATCACCTTCGCCATAAAGCAAAGCGGCAACAACAATCATCGCATTCGGGATGGTGTGGCACCAGCCGTGGTCGGTGTGCTCATCGTAAGCTGTGTGAATGAATTCAAAGCATTCATCATAGGTCATACCGTTTTTATAGCCGTCAAGAATTTTCATAACGGCTTCATAGAGCCTTGACGTTGCGGGAATCTGCGCAAGACCGCCGAGAATGATGTCCTCAATGTTATCCGTTACAGCGGCGCACGCAATCATTGCCGCGGCAAACATTTCGCCGTAAACACCATTTTTAACGTGAGAGATAACGGCATCCTTGTATGCCATTTTTGCCGCTTTTGCAGGCTCGCCCGGGTTGATATAACCGAAGTAATCGCCCCTTATCTGTGCGCCTATCCACTCGCGGCAAACGTTTTTATACATTCCTGATGCAGGCGGCATAATGCAGTTGATAAAGTTAACGTATGCAATTCTTTCAGCGGTGAAATATGAGAAAACTGATTGATATTTCATCCATGCCGTTGCAACGTCCTCGGAATCAAAATCGCGGTCAAATTCTTCAACGATTTTCTGGGCAAGCACAACGTAGTTTGTGTCGTCATCAACAGGCATACCGTCAACGTTATCGCCGTAAGTTTTGTTTTTAAGATAGAATTTATAATGGGAGCAAACCTCATCGGTGATGTCGGTGCTCATAATATAGCGGTGCATCGGGTAGTTGCCCGTTTCTTTGAGCAGGGGAATAAGCTCGTCGCTTCGCATGCATTCAACAGGTTTGCCTAAAAGACAGCCGCAGGCTCTGCCTGTCCACGCACCGAGAAGCTTCTTGCGTAAAGTTTGCTCATCAGGCATAACCTCGTCAAAATCGTGAGCCTTTCTCAAAGCTTTGATTTCTTTGAATGTATTGGGTTCGTTATATTTATAGTCTTTTTGCATATCCGCATTGATAACCATTTCAAAAATGATATCGCTCATCTTTGCTTTGTATTCACCCGGCTTTAATGCGGCAACAGCCTCGAAAAGACTTTTATATTTTTCAACGTCAAGACCTTCTTCGATTGACTGGTTATATTCTGCCATCAAATCCTGCGGATATCTGTTAAGACCGTCAACGTTGTTATAATCAATTTTCATCTCTGAATTATAAACTTTTGAAAACATATTGTTACCTCCGAAGCGCAAAATGCCCTCTCAAAGAGAAGGCATTTCTTTGTTATTTAACTGATGTTATATAATCAAGCACTGGTTTTGAAACATATTCTGAAACGTTTTGGTCATAGAAATTCAGTTCCCTGACCATTGAGGAAGAAACAGCTATGTTATCTGCCCTGAAATAAATATATTCCATATCAGGGTTTATGAGTTTGTTGACCTCTGCGATGTTTTCTTCGTAGTTATAGTCAAGGTTGTTTCGCAGACCTCTTATCATATATTTGATATTGTTTTCTTTTGCAAATTTAGCAATAAGACCGTCATAAACGTAAACGCGGCAGTTTGTTATGCCGATAGCGGCAAGAGTTTTTTCAATAGCATCTTTCATACCGTCGCAGGCAAATGACCTTTTCTTTTGCGGGTTTGTGCCGAGAACAATATAAACCTCGTCAAAAAGCTCTGTAGCTTTTTTTACAATATCAAGATGACCGTTTGTGAAAGGGTCAAATGAACCGGGATAAATTGCACGTTTTATCATCCTGACTACCTCCTGGCTGTGATTATTTTCTATTATATCACGCGAAATTTAAAATTACAATATCAATTATAGCTTGTTGCCATGTGTTTACATTTTGTATTTGTTGTGTTAGAATAATAAATAAATCGGAGGTGTTAAGATGTTTGTTTTTAAAACGGTTGCATCATTTTTAGCTTCTATAGTTGTTTTTTTATGCGGTGTGCTTGATTTGCCCTGCTACCCGATAGGGCAGAAGCTTGATTCTGATAAATTCGTTGAAACGTTTTGCGATGATTTCAACGGTGAGCTTGATACAAGCGTGTGGTCGGGACATTATCAATACGGCAACACAACCGAGGCGCGCAAGGGCAGTTATTGGAATAAAAACCTTGTTTATACCGAAAACGGCAACCTTGTTATTCCCGTAACTTATCTTGAAGACGGTATGGGCGGCAAGGGGGCAGGTTGGTATACTGCAGGCATTGACACGGATTCAGATTCCCCCAAAGGCTTCAGCCAGAAATACGGTTATTTTGAATGCCGCTGCATTCTGCCGGAGGGTGCTGATATCTGGAGCGCATTCTGGCTGATGAATGACGGCGTTTATGACGTTGGCAACGACGGCATTGACGGCACCGAGATTGATATTTTTGAGAGTGATTGCTACGGTGACCTTTTTGAAAACGCAGTAACAAGCAACCTGCATTTTGACGGTTACGGTGATTATCATCAGAAGCTTGGTGCAAGGCAGTTTCTGCTCAGAAACAATCCCTATAAAGAATTCAACACCTACGGGCTTGAATGGAATGAGGAAGAATATATCTTCTATATCAACGGTGTTGAAACTTTCCGCACCGATTTCGGCGGTGTCAGCCAAAATGAAGAATATCTTATTCTTTCAGTTGAAATGAAGGGCGAAAACGGTGTTCCGTCTCAAAGAGAAAACGTTTCTGCCGCCGATGCTTTCTTTATCGTTGATTATGTTAAAGTTTATCAGTATAAAGATTTGGCTAAATAAAAATCATCACCCCGAAGCAATTAAGCTTTGGGGTGAATTTTATGCTTTGATTAATATTTAACGTAATTTCTTTTGATTTTGTTTGAAGATGTTTTGGGGAACGGAGTTTCTCTGATACGGAGAACGGTGATTTCTCTTTCGGGTTTTTCACCTTTGTTTGCTTCCTTGATTTTTTCGTTAAGATAAGCTTCAACGTCTTCAATGCCGAGAGCGGCAACAAAATCTGCATCAGGGAAAATTTCTGCAACAATCTTGTTGTCTTCGCCGCTGATAACGATTTCTTTGATAACCTTTTCGTCAGCAAACTTCATTTCAAGCTCTTCGGGTGAAACGTTTTCTCCGTTTGAGAGAATGATAAGGTTCTTGATTCTGCCTGTAACAAAAAGGTGTTCGCCGTCATCGGTGATTCTGCCGAGGTCGCCTGTTTTGAGGTAACCGTCTTCCGTGAAAGCGGCTGCTGTTTCTTCGGGCATCTTGTAGTAACCCATCATAACGGATTTACCCTTAACCTGAATTTCACCGTCAACGATTCTGAGGTCGAAGATACTCTTCATAATCTTACCGCTTGAATATTTATGCTTGTTGCCGTTATCGCCTGTTGTGATTTTGGGCGCAGTTTCACTCATGCCGTAACCCTGGCGCAGAAGAATGCCGTGCTTTTCATATTCGTCAATAAGTGCGGGCGAAACGTAAGCGCCGCCAACGGCAAGCCACTTGATGTTTCTGCCAAAAACTTTTTCTGCAGCTTCTCTGGGTGTAAGCTGAGGAAATCTTTTATTAAGAATGTTAACCTTTCTGATAAGTGCTTCGCTTATCATGGGAACAAGTCTCATTGTTGTGGGCTCAAATACCTGCAGGTTTCTTGCAATGTTGCTCATATCGCCGTTAAGGCAAACGGTGAAACCTTCAAGGAGTGACTTGAAATAGTCACTTGTGAAGCAGAAAATGTGATGCATGGGAAGCACTGAAAGAAGCACTTCGTCTGTTTCATGCTCAAATTCTGTGTAAGTGATGTTAGCAATAAGGTTTGAGGATGAGAGCATAACGCCCTTTCTCTTGCCTGTTGTGCCGGATGTGTAGATGATGGTTGCGCAGTCTTCGGGATTAAGCTCTATCTCAGAAAGGGGAGCGTATTCGGAATCATCGCCGTATTTTGCATAGATATCAGCAAACCAATCAGCGTTACCCATATTAACGCAGACTTTGAGCTTGCCGTATTTTTCGGCAATTGCGTTTGCTGTTTCTGCAAAAGCGTCTTCATAGAAAAGAGCTTCAATGTCGCCCGATTCAAAAAGCTCAACGCCTTCTTCAACGGTTGTGTTGGGGGCAAACGGAACAAAAACGTTGCCGCTTACAAGAGCGCCCGTCATAGCGGTGATGTATTCGTATGATGTTTTGCCGATGATTGCAATGTGCATTCTTTCAGGGCAGACGGAGCGGATATATCTGCAGATAGCAAGGCTGTTGCTGCGCAGGTCGATAAAGCTTTTTGCAACAACTTCTTCACCTGCAAAATACTTGATGAACGGTTTTGCTCCAAACATTTCTGCGCTGTTATCAATCAAATCTCGAACAGTATGGAGCTTGGAATAATCAACTTTACTCATAAATAATACCTCGTTTTATGGTTTTCGAAACAAATAGATATTACTATTGAAAAGTTGCAGAAATGTTAATAAACTGTTAACGATAGCATTTCCAACCTTCAAAACCGTAGGTCAATTTTTGCGTTTTGTCTGTTTTTATGTTTTTTATATGTTTGTGTTTTATTCCTTGCTGACATCTTGTAATCTGCAAAAAAATGTTGTATATTGTAATAAATATTTAACGGTAAACTGTTTCCGTTATTTTTAACTTTAAGGAGATGAACAGATGAGCAAATCAAAACATTCAAAATACAGGCACACAGGCACGGCAAAACATAAAATGAATTCGCGCCTTGTTGAAAAAATCAAGCCGTTTGGTTGGGCAGATAAATTAGGCTATGCAATGGGTGATATGGGTTGCGGTTTCTCATTCCAGCTTGTTTCAACTTTTATGCAGCTGTTCTATATGCAGTATATCGGCTTATCAGAAAATGCATATGCTATAATCATTATTCTTTCAAAAGTGTTTGATGCGGTTAACGATATCGTTATCGGCTATCTTGTTGATACCAAAAAAATCGGCAAAAAAAGCAAATATATGCCCTGGATTATCTTGGGCGGTCTGATTCTTGTTGTGTTCAACGTTATGCTTTTTGCGCCCGTCAAGGATTTTCCTTATATGGGCAAATGCGCATGGTGCCTTATTGCTTATTGTCTTTGGTCAATAGCATACACCATGGTTAACGTGCCTTACGGCTCTCTCCATTCGGTTATAACAGATGACCCCCAGCAAAAGGTTTCGCTTTCAACCTTCCGCAGCATCGGCGCTGCTCTGCCTGCTGTGATTTCCATGATTATTCTGCCCAGAATAGTTTATGAAAAAACCACGGATGCCGCAAATAATGAGATCGAAGTGCTCAAAGGTGAAACCCTGCTGCCGGTTGCACTTGTTCTTTCTGTAATTGCGTTTGCCGTTCTGTGGGGCACAACAAAGCTTGTCAAAGAGCGTGTTGACCATTCATCAAGTGAGAATGCCATTGGCTTCAAAGCGATGATTTCTTCAACAAAATCGTTCTTTACAAACCGTGCTATGGTTGGCGCAACCGTTGCAAGCGTTGCTTCCGTTGCTCTCTTTAACTCAACAATGGCGCTCAATAATATGGTGTTCCAGTATTTCTTTAAGGATACTGACAAGATTGCTGTTGCAATGGTTGGCAGCTACGCACCGATGGTTATATTTATGATTCTTGTCGGTCCGCTTACAAAGAAATTCGGCAAAAAGAGCGTTATAGTTTCCACAATGTTTGTCGGTGCGCTTTCGGGTATTGTTTCTCTGTTTGCTCCTATCACACCCGATACCAAGGGTATGATAATATATATTGTATGCCTTATGGGTCTTAATCTCGGCAACGCAGTTTTCCAGATTTCGGTTTGGGCAATTGTTGCAGACTGTATCGAAGTCAGCTACAGAAAAACAGGCAAGAGTGAAGAGGGTTCGCTTTATGCAATTTATTCATTCTTCCGTAAACTTGCTCAGGGCATCGGTCAGGCTGTTGTTGCTCTCGGTCTTTCGGCTATCGGTTTTGCTGAGGGTGAGAACGCAGTTCAGCCCGCAGACTTCGGCAAAGACGTTAAAACGCTTTATTTCATCGTGCTTGCAGTCGGCTCACTCATCGCTTTCCTTTCAATGAAGTTTATATATAACATCGGCAAAAAGGAAGAATTGGAGTTTATGGCAGCAACAGATAAACAGAAACATTAAATGATATAGAAAGAAAAGGTAAAGAACAATGCGTAAAAGACAGGTCCATCTTGATTTTCATACAAACGGCACTTTGCCGGTTGGCAAAAGTTTTTCAAAAGAGCAGTTTCAGGCTGCTCTCAAAGCAGGTCACGTTGACTCAATAACTGTTTTTTCAAAATGTCATCACGGTTGGTCATATCATCCGACTGACGTCAACATAATGCACCCTGAGCTTGATTTTGACCTGCTGGGCGCTCAGCTTGAAGCTTGCAAAGAGATTAACGTCAATGCTCCCGTTTATATTTCGGCAGGCTTTGATGAAAAGGATTATGTTAAACACCCTGAGTGGCGCTATAAGCATTCTCCCGTTAAGGCTGAATGCGATGAATATGAAAATGAAGTGCATTTCCATACACTTTGCTTCAACACGGGTTATCTTGATGCTCTTTGCGCCCAGATTGAAGAGGTTATGCAGAGATATAATCCCTGCGGCATCTTCCTTGATATCATTGCTCCCAGAGTCTGTTACTGCGACACTTGCGTTGCCGATATGAAAAAACTCGGTCTCGATATTGATAGCGAGGCTGACCGTAAGACCTTTGCATACAAAACGCTTCATAAATATATTGATAAAACAAATGCCGCAGTCAGAAAATACAGCGCGACGGCAACAATTTTTCACAACAGCGGTCACATTCCCAAGGGTGATTACGGCTTTATTGAGAGCAACACCCATCTTGAGCTTGAAAGTCTGCCCACGGGCGGCTGGGGTTATGACCATTTTCCGCTTTCCGCAGCTTACGTGCGCAACCTCAAGAATACCGAATTTCTTGGTATGACAGGCAAATTTCACCAGAGTTGGGGCGAATTCGGCGGCTTCAAGCATCCTAACGCGCTTATTTATGAAACGTCGCTCAGCATTGCAAACGGTGCAGGCTGCTCAATCGGTGACCAGATGCATCCGCTCGGCGAAATGAATATGGCAACGTATAACCTTATCGGCAAAGCATATTCGCTTGTTGAAGAAAAAGAGCCGTGGTTAAACGGTGCTGTTAACGTTGCTGATATTGCTGTTTTAAGCGAAGAGTCCGTTACGGGTAACCGCGATGCTTACGCTGATATCGGCGCAAACAGAATGCTGCTTGAGCATAATTGCCTTTATAATTTTGTTGACGCAACAATGGATTTTTCACCTTATAAGATGCTTGTTTTGCCTGACGTTGCAGTCACAGACGGTGCTCTTATTGAAAAAATCAAAGCTTATGCGGCAAACGGCGGCAAGATTATTGCAAGCGGCGATTCACTTGTCAAAGACGGCGCATTCTTCCTTGATATCGGCGCTGAATTTAAGGGCAAAAACGAGTTTAATCCGACTTATCTTGTGCCGTGCTATGAAACTGCAAACGGCGAAACCGAATATGTTATGCGTTGCGAATTTAACAGCTTTGAGGTTACGGATGCCGAGGTGGTTGCGAAGGTGCAGAATCCTTATTTTAACAGAACTGCAGAGCATTTCTGCTCTCACGCGCACACACCCAATGACCCTGCGCAGACTTTTGCCGGTGCGGTTATAAAGAATAACGTTGCTTATATCGGTTGGGACATTTTTAAGGCATATGAAGAGCACGGTCACCTTTGCTTCAAAGAGTTGTTTACAAATATTCTTGACAGAATGCTTGAGGGTGATAAAACGGTTTGTGCCGATATTCCCGACAGAGCGGTTGTTACTTACACAAGGCAGGAGAAAGAAAACAGAAACATTCTGCATCTTCTCTTTGCCCACACAACAAACAGAGGCAGAAGAACAGAGGTTATTGAGGATACAGTTCCGCTTTATAACGTTAAATGCAGTGTCAGATGCACGGCAAAACCCTCGTCAATCAGCCTTGTTCCCTCAGGCGAAAACCTTGATTTTGAATATGCAGACGGTATGGCTACCTTCGTTGTGCCGAAAGTAGATATCCATCAGATGGCTGAAATCAAAGATTAAAAAATGGCTTGCAAAGGTTAAAAACCAATGCAAGCCGTTTTTTATTTGTTTATCAATTTTTTGAGCTTTGAAATGTTTTTCTTCATCATACACGGCATACCTCTTTTGAAACCCGGGTAGGTGAATTCAACAAGCACCGCACCGCCAAAACCGAGAGATAAAAGCTTTTCTGTGATTGCATCCATATATTTCGGCTCATATTTCGGAAACTGCTCTCTGCGCATATCAAAAAAAGAAACGTGCACGTTTTCAATATACGGCAGTGTGCGCTCAATGCGGTCAAGGTCATAATCCTTGCGGCGGTAACGTGATTGAAAATATGTTTTGAAGTTTGCCGCACCGATATCTTCGCGTATTTTTAAAAAAGCATCCGTGTTGTTATTATAAGTATTTCCGTGGCATTCGGGGCAAACCAGCAACCTGTATTTTTCTGCAACGGTGCAGATTGACTTCGCATCTTCAAGCAGATTTTTGTATGTTTCATCGTCTGTTTTTTCACTGTCTGCGTTTCCGAGCCACACTCTGATTGAAGCGGCGCCGAGAGCACTTGCCGTTTCGCAAACGCTCTGCCATTCTTCAGCGTTTTTGCTGCCGACTCTGTAATAACTGCCGTATGAGCAGATTTCAATGCCTGCATCGTCGCACAGTGTTTTGGCTTCTGTGGCATCGGTTATGTTTTTAACGTGAATATCGCCGCTCCATTCTATGCAGTCAACTTCTGATGCAACGGCAATTTCAACTATCTTTTTTAATGATTTTATTTGTCTGAATGAGTTGGAAGTAAAACCTGTTTTCATTGTCATAACCTCAATCTGA
>JAZNDY010000250.1:0-2111 GCA_045588295.1 Acutalibacteraceae bacterium | reverse complement strand
ACTTCAGACTCAACAGGCGGCACAACATCTGCCACCAAACCTGAAACTTCCGCCAAGCCTCCCGAAACTACAAACTCCATAACCATTTCAGGTAACGGAGGCGATAAACCGGAAAAATATTATTACACGAACAATTACGGTTACGGCACAGCTAAAATCTGCGAAATCATTGACGATTACGTTGAAGTTTTTCCCGGCTATACTTCGGCAACATATTCGGTGCCCGACTGTTCTCCCCTGCCCAGAACAACTGTCGACTACGTTCTTGACGAAGCTGTTTTTGACGAAACAGATAAGTATTATATTCTTGCATCAGGTGTTAAAGTGCCTGAGCTCCACGAAGAAAGACTCGCCTCCGGCGTTAACGGAACAATTAAGCACGTCAGAATTGCCGACGGCTACGTTATGCCCCAAAACAGTATCCGTGTTGTTTCCACAACCTGCAGTGACGACAAAACCGTTATCGTTCTTGATATGAACAGACCTGTTGCGTTCAATGCAAAGCTAACCGGTCAGACTTACGGTCAATATGCACCGGACAGATATGTAACCGTCAGCTCACTCAACTGCAAGGGTCTTGAATTCGTGTTCAGTGACACTTACAACGTCAGCGGTTCAAACACCTTTATGAACTCCGTAGTAAAAAGCAGCAAATGGAGCTCTGACCGTGACAATTCAACGGTAACACTTACGCTCACTCTTGCAAACAGCGGCAAATTTTATGGCTATCACTATGAATACAGTGATGAAGGTGTGCTCACCATAACCATCAGCCATAAGCCTAAATCCCTCAAGGATGCCGTTATTATGCTTGACCCCGGCCACGGCGGTATTGACCCCGGCGCCGCCTGCGCTGTCAAGGCAACAGGCTTCAATAACGAAAAAGACATTAACCTTTCGCTCGCGTTAAAAGTGAAAGAAATTCTTGAGTCTGAAGGCGCAACCGTTATTATGACCAGAAGCGGCGATGACTGGCGCAGCTACACTCAGCGCAACAACGCAGTCAGAGACCGTGACCCTGACATGTTTATATCAATGCATTGTGACTCCAGCTCAACGGCATCAGCAACAGGCACATCGGCATTCTATTACAGAGCTTATTCCCAGCCACTTGCCAAAGCGGTACATGACAGCATTGTTAACGCTTATAAGACGGATATATATAAAGACAATCCCGACGTCAAAATTGACAGAGGCACAAATTTCTATGCATTCAGAGTTGCAAGAGTTGAAGAGTGTCCCGCAATTCTCATAGAATACGGTTTTGTTTCAAACATCAAAGAATGCGAAACACTGCAAAACGGTGAAACCCGTGATATTCTTGCGCAGGCAACTGTTGACGGCATTAAGAAATATCTTGCAAACAGCTGATTTTGCGGCTGATTAAATCACATATTTTATAGGCTGGTATGCTCAGCAAAAACCAACAGCCGAAAAAGTGCAGACATATCTGCCCCATCAGGTTAAACGGTTTATCCGAATAATCCCACACCCCCCAGCCCAGGCGGACGTTAACTATCAGACCCACTGCAAGTTCGAGGCTTGTTATCACAACCGCGCCCAAAAGACAGCGATAAAAAATGTTTATATGCTTACTTTGGTTAATCATATTCAGCAAAACAAGCACCGCGCCACCCGTGAGCACCATTGACCAATGAGTGTAGCCTCTGAATATCATTTCAAGCAAGCCGTAAGATATTCCGCCAAAAACAAAACAAAACAAGCTTTCTCTCAATTTCAACATTAAATCACCTTGATTTATATTTTGCAAAAGAGGTGCTCTTATGCGACAAATGACCGTTTTGGTAAAACCTGCTTCATCGCTCTGTAATCTTAAATGCAATTATTGTTTTTATTGTGATGAGGTAAGAAACAGAAAAAGCAGCAACGAATCGGTTATGGCTGCCGCAACTGCCGAAAACCTGATTAAAAAGGTGTTTGATTTCTGCGGTGAAGGCTCTGACATAAGCTTTATGTTTCAGGGCGGTGAGCCGCTTCTTGCAGGAATTGATTATTTCAGAAGCTTCATTAGCACTGTCAATTCACTGAGGGATGAAAAGACAACCGTCAATTATAAGTCGGAGGCCAAGCGGTCTTAGGAAGACAAACCA
>JAZNDY010000249.1:0-3420 GCA_045588295.1 Acutalibacteraceae bacterium | reverse complement strand
AAAGCATAAAATTAACCCCTTGAGGGGTAGCTGAAAAAGGAATGCGGTCGGCAAACCTTTCAGCACCCCTTAAGGGGTTTCGTCCGTATAATGCCCTTTTAGGGCTTAATCAAGCCACCAGCTTAGCTGGTGGTCCTGACTTATATCATTGCCAGAAGAATATGCGGTTTTTTGGTTGTGATGTTGTCGGGCAAGCATTCGATTACGTTTGCCATATCGCGCGGTTTGTTTGCTGTCCACAGTGACACAAGCAAACCGTTTTTGTGCATAATCTGCGTTGCAGTTAAGCTTGCGTTGCTGAAATTGCTGTTAAGACCGATTGCACCGAGCGCGATGATTTTATCGGCAAGCTTTTGCAGAAGCTCTTTGCTGTCTGATTCCTCTTTTGTCAGCTTGTGGTTAAGAAAATAGGGGATGTCAGACGTGTTTTTGACCGTTTCAACCCAATCCTCAAAAACTCCTGTGTAAAAAACACGTTCAAATAAACCGTGCTTTTTAACAAGCGCATCAACCGCAGGCAGATTTGCCGTTGATTTGATATCAAGGTTTATTCTGCATTTCTTGCTTGTTGCCACAACGGCAAGTGCTTCGTCAAGCAGAGCGCCTTCGTTGGCTTTTGCTTCGTCTGCGTGCAGAATAACTGCCGTGCCGTCAGGCCTGAAGGTAACGTCAAATTCAACCACCTTTGCGCCGTAATCAAGAGCCGCCCTGATTGATTCAAGTGAATTGGGCTTGGTTTTTAATGCGCCTGCATGAAAAGTTACCGTGAAGCCGTCGGGCAGCTTTTTAACGGATTTTTTTGCGGTTTCAAAGTGCTTTTTGTTTATGGCTTTGTTAAAACTGATTTCAAAGTTTAATGATTTATCTGACATTTTTTCACCGCCTTTCAAAGAATATCATTAACGGTTTTTTCAAGAATATCAAGGTTTTCTTCTGATGTTGCCCAGCTTGAACAGAATCTTACGGCGCTTTTGCCGCCGCCCGTACCGCACCAGATTTCACCGATGCATTTTTCAAAAATTGCCTGTATTTTATCGTTGGGAATAATCGGAAACTGCTGGTTTGTTTCGGATTCATAAAGGAAGGCGCATCCTTTATTTTCAAAAATTTGTTTTATTCTTTTTGCGCAAATAATTGCGTGCTTTGAAATTTCAAAATAAAGTCCGTCTTCAAAAAGAGCTTCAAACTGAATGCCCAGAAGCCTGCCTTTTGCAAGCAATCCGCCTTTTTGCTTGATAATATAGCGGAAGTCTTTTTTGAGTTTATCGCTGTTGATAACAAGTGCTTCTCCGAAAAGCGCACCAACCTTTGTGCCGCCAATATAAAATGCATCACACAGGTTTGGAAAATCCGTTATATCAACGTCGTTTGATTCTGCCGCAAGCCCGTACCCCAGGCGTGCGCCGTCAATATAAAGCGGAATATTGTGGTTAACACAGACGGAATATAAGTCTGTAAGTTCCTTTTTGCTGTATAAGGTGCCGCCTTCGGTGGGGAATGAAATATAAACCATACCGGGCTGCACCATATGCTCCCTGACGGGGTCATTTTCATTTTCTGTGAGATATTTGTCAAGCATATCTGCGTTCAGCTTGCCTTCATCAGCAGGCAGAGTAAGCACCTTGTGCCCCGTTGCTTCAATTGCGCCGCTTTCGTGCAGGCTGATATGACCTGTTTCGGGGCTGATTACACCTTGATGAGGGCGCAAAGCACTGCAAATCAAAGCCGTGTTTGTTTGTGTTCCGCCAACAAGAAAATGAACGTCGCTTTCAGAGGCATTGCAGATTTTTTTGATTAAGTTTTTTGCGTTGTCGCAGTGGCTGTCACAGCCGTAACCTGCGCTTTGCTCCATATTTGTTTCGTTGAGCTTTTTTAAGATAAGAGGATGTGCGCCTTCAAGATAATCGCAGTCGAATCTTATCATATGTTCTTTCCCTTTCTTTTAAATATGTTTGCAGAGCAGATAATAACCGCCGCAAAGCAGACTGCAAGCATAATCACAAAAACGGCATTCCAGCCTTTTGACTGAGAAACAGCACCCAGCACGTAGGTTGTGGCGGTGCTGCCCACGTAGCAGAATGTATTCAGCAGACCTGCCGCAAAGCCTGCGTTAAGAAGTCCGCGGTGGTCAAGAGCAAACATACTTGTTATTACGTTGTTAATCATAGCCATTGTGCACGCAAGGCCAATGAAACAAACCATAATCGCAGGCAGGCTGTGAATGCGCAGTGAGAGAATTATGCCTGCGCACAGAAGCGTTGATATTGCGTAAAAAATCATATTCATTGTGGAATGAGTTTTGATTTTTTCGTGAGTTTTCTTTGCGATTGTTGCACCGAGAGTTGAAACCATCGGCAAAAACAGTGTTAGCAGAATTGAAAAGGATTTGGAAAGGTTGAATTCTTCATAAAGCACAGAAGGCACCCACGTTGTTATGCCGTCTTTAACAAAACCGTTTGCAACGCCGGCAATTGCCGCAAGAGCCAGCGCAATGCCGACAGATTTGCTCATTTTAACTTTTTCGGTTTTGACCTTGGCTTGCTCTGTTTCTTTTTTCTTTGACGGGCCGAAAAGCATAAGCCAGACAAAAGCAGAAACAATAAGAGCGCCGCTTGCAACGTAGAAAACAGCCTGCCAAAGACCTGATTTTGCAAAAATTGCAGAGATGCCGTAAGAGATAAGCGTGCCTATGGCAACCGTTGTGCTCATCGCAAGAATGGCTGATGGCAGCCTTTTATCTGAAACAAAATCAGACAGTGTTTTTATCAGCGTGCTCCACAAAACTGACTGTGCCATACCGTTGAAAAGCCATATGTATTTCATAACTGAAATATCATTGCAAAGCGGCATAAGCAGGTTGAGCACGGCTGAAACGGTCAGCGAGCCGAAAATCACATATTTTGCATTGTAATGTTTTGAAAGAATACCGTTAACAAGCTGACCTGCACCGTAAGCAAAGAAAAAGAATGAGCTTACAAGACCCGCTTCAGGCTTTGTTGCGCCGAGAGATTCCATTATGGCAACGTTTGATGCGCTGAAATTAAGTCTGCCGACGTAAGCGGCGGTGTAAGCGAGCCAGCATATAAAGATAATTCTTGTTTCCCGTTTTTTGGAAATTTCCAAAAAAACCACCTTCTTCCAAACGGAAATTCTACCACTTTTTTGTTATAAGGTCAATAAAAATCGCACGGCAAACGTGAAATTTGCCGTGCGGTAACTGTTTTTATATTACTTTTGCACCGTAAGTGACCGGTTTGGTAACAAAAACGTCCTTGCAATTTTTCTTAAGCTCACTTGCGCATTTTTCGGCTTCTTCTTCAGTGTCAAAAAGACCGAAAACGCTTGGTCCGCTTCCGCTCATCTGATAAAGCAACGCGCCGCAGTTGCGCATAACGTCTTTGATTTCAACTCTTTCAACAA
>JAZNDY010000248.1:0-2457 GCA_045588295.1 Acutalibacteraceae bacterium | reverse complement strand
AACTCAGGCATCATCGAGCTCTTCGGCTCAATTCTCGGCAAAGTTCCCTATTTCGGTCTTCTCACTGATGATGGCAGAAAGGCAACCTGGATTGTTGTAGTTAAAACTTCAAAGAAGCCTGAAGCACAGATTCTCGGCTCCGCTATCGGTATGAAGGTTATGGAAGACGTTCCTTATATTAAAGGTCTTGATAAGTGGATCGGCACTGAGCTTGACGGCGACACAAAAGCTTATCTCAAGGACTTCGGCGCAGCTACAGCTTCAAACGGTGCTGTCGGTCTTTATCATATTGAAAACCTCACTCCCGAAGCTGTTGAATCAGGCGCAGACCTTATCGCAGACAATGCACAGGTTTATGTTGTTGACGATGCAGAGCTTGCAAGAGTTCAGGCAAGCTACCCCGTTATGTGGAAAAACAAGGACGCAACACCCAAGCTTTGCTTTGTTGGTTGCCCCCATCTTTCACACGCTCAGCTTATTGAGTGGACTGATAAGGTTGCAGACGGTCTTAAGAAGAACGGCCTCAAAAAAGTTTCAATCCCCACCGTTTTTACAGCTGCACCCGCAGTTTGTGACGAGTTCAACAAAACTCCCTATGCTGCAAAGCTTAAGGAAACAGGCGTTGTTCTCAGCTACATCTGCCCCCTTATGTATATGAACAATCCCCTTTGCAAGAAGCAGCCCGTTATCACTAACTCAAACAAGCTCCGTACATACACAACCTCACGCTACTACACAAGCGACGAGATTCTTGACATAATCACAAAGGAGGCAAAATAAGATGAAACAGTTTAAAGGCAGACCTGTTGTTGCAGGCGAATGCACAGCAAAGGCACTTGTTTCCCACGGCGGTTTCAACACACTTGCCTCATTCCAGAACGCTCTTCAGTTTGGCGATAAAGAAGCAAAATGCGGCGACCAGAACAACGCTGACCTCTATCAGAAGCCGATGGTCGGCACAGCACTTTGCCTCCCCCAGACAATCGGTTCAACAACAGGCGGTATGGTTCTCTACTGCGCAACAGAAATGAAGAGAAACCCCAAATGTATGCTTTTCTCAGAGCACATTGACTCCCTCGCCTGCGCAGGTGCAGTTCTCGGCGCAGTCTGGGCAGAAGAACCCATGACAGTTATCGACTGCCTCGGCGACGATTTCCTCAACTACGTTAAAGACGGTATGGAAATCTCCGTTGCAAAAGACGGCACGGTAACAGTTAAATAATTAACCAAACATAAAAATAACCGCCTCGTATTAAAAATACGGGGCGGTTATTTTTATATCAGCACAGTCAACTCTCTGCAACTCTTTCAAAACATCCTTTGAAATTTCTGCCGCAACGGATGTTACCTCTGACCATTCAAGGTTTTTGCTGTTTGCGATGTAATCAAAAAGAGCCGTTAACCGTGAGGTCAACTGCTCTCTGCTGAAATTGCTGTTTGATTTTTTGAGAATTCTGCCTGCCAGGCGGTCAACCGCCTTTTCGTCAAGCTTGACGCTGTTCGTGAGCTTAAATCGTTCATCAACAAGCTTCATTACTTCCTGATACTCTTTTGTGTCAAGAATATAATTGCTTGCTTCTTCGGAGATTGAAAGTTCACGCTTGGTGGATTTTGTTGTAGTATTTTTTTCGGATTTCTGAATAGAATTATTGTTGACAATATTATTACTTTGATGTATAATCTTGTCATAGCCAAGTTTATTGAGCCACCGGGCAATTGGAGCCCTGTCTGCCGATATAAACTTTGGCTTTTTTCTTTGCTTATATAGAGGATATTGTCGGTTTCGAGTGCTCTTTCAACAAAACCTTCAAAACCATTATCCTTACCATAATAACTTGAAATGAAGTTGGATTTAACATTTTTGAGTTCATAAACGCCCGTTCCGTTCGCAACAATGCTCATAATAATCGGTGCATCGTCATCGTCTAAAACGTCAGATACAATAACAACGCTATTTTCTTGACTCATTGAATCCATAATGATAGCAGGATTTTGAATGATATCAGGCATTTTTAAAATCTGCGCTTTACTCAAGCCGTGATAATGAGAGTTTTTGCTTGATTTCGGCTTCATTGCATCTTTTAAATGCTTTTGAGTATAAAGCATAGGAAGCTGTTTCATACCGATTTTTTGCAGAAGTTCAGGCGTTTCGGAAACAAAAAGCGCGTTTCGGTTATTCAGTTTGCCGTTCAGAGCGTCGTCAACTTGTGTTTCAAAATCAACTTTTGTGCTAAACCTCATATTGTCGACAACTTGCACGGCTTCGGCGGTGTTTTTTGTTTCAGCGGTGTTATCAGCTTTCTTTGCCGCCAGCTCGTCAAGCACGTCGAGGAACATATTGTTCAGCTTTTCAAGAGAAGCAACGTCATCCTGCCAGGCTTTGATTTCGTCATATTTACCCGATGCCACAAGCTTATTGATGATATTCTTAATATCAGAGAGAAGCTTCTGAATGTG
>JAZNDY010000247.1:0-6538 GCA_045588295.1 Acutalibacteraceae bacterium | reverse complement strand
TCACTGCCGAAACTTCCTTTAACGGCTGGGATAAGCATCCCTACCTTGAGGGCAAGGAATACAAGCCTGCAGTTGATGCAATCATCAAGCAGGATTATGATTATGAAGCACTCAAAGCCGCTCACATCGCAGATTACAAAGAGCTTTATGACAGAGTGAAGCTTGACCTTCATAGCGACGATGAGGATATCCCCACAGACAAAAGACTCTGCCGCTTCAAGAAAAAGAAGAACGATGACGGCCTTATTGAGCTTGTCTATAATTTCGGCAGATTTCTCTCAATCTCATCTTCAAGAGAAGGCTCACAGCCGTCAACGCTTCAGGGTATCTGGAACGATAAAACCTGCCCGCCCTGGCGCTCAAATTACACCGTAAACATCAACACGGAAATGAACTATTGGCCTGTGCTTATGTGCCGTATGCCCGAGGTTAATCTGCCTCTTATTGAGATGGTCAAAGACCTGAGCATAAGCGGTGCAAAAACGGCAAAGGGTCAGTATGACGCAAAGGGCTGGACAAGCCACCATAACATTGACCTCTGGAGGCAGTCAACACCCGTTGAAGGAAACGCACAGTGGGCATTCTGGCACGGCTCTTCAGGCTGGCTCTGCGAGCACGTTTATCAGCATTATGAATACACAAACGACGTTGATTATCTTCGCGAAACAGCTTATCCGCTTATGAAATCGGCGGCTGAATTCTACCTTGATATTCTTGTTGAATACGACGGCAAGCTTGTGCTCTCACCCGGCACATCACCCGAAAACGATTTCCGTTACGAGGGCAAGGATTGCTCCGTCGGCAAATATTCAACAATGTCCATGACCATTGCGAGAGAGCTGTTTGAAAACTGCATCAAGGCTTGCGAAATTCTTGGCGAAGACGCCGAATTTGCCGCAACGCTCAAGGATACCGTCGGCAAGCTTGCAGGCTTCAAGCTCGGCAGCGAGGGTCAGCTTCTTGAATTTGACGACGATTACCCCGAAACAGAAATTCACCACAGACACGTTTCTCACCTTTATGCACTTCACCCTGCTAACATAATCACCGTTGACGGCACACCCGACCTTGCTCAGGCTTGCCGCAAAACTCTTGAGCGCAGAGGCGATAACGGCACAGGCTGGAGCCTTGGCTGGAAAATTAACTTCTGGGCAAGACTCTTTGACGGCGACCACGCACTCAAACTGATTGAAATGCAGCTGCGCCCCGTTAAGAGTGTCGGCATCAACTACACAAGAGGCGGCGGCACATACGAAAACCTCTTTGACGCACATCCGCCCTTCCAGATTGACGGCAACTTCGGCTTCGTAAGCGGTATCACAGAGATGCTTATGCAGAGCCGTGACGGCAGAATCTATCTTCTGCCCGCACTCCCCTCAAAGTGGAAAAACGGCAGCATCAAGGGTCTGCTTGCAAAGGGCAACGTTATTGTTGATATTGAATGGAAAAACGGCAAAATTGCAAGCTACAGCCTTGAAGGCAAGGGCGATTTCACCGTTATAATCGACGGAAAGGAAACAACCGTTACTCTTGACGGCACAAAGAAAACTGTCACTGCGTAACGGAATCAAACAAATGAAATTTGACCTTTATGATTTTGACAAAACGGTTTACCCCGTTGATTCGGAAACGGTCTTTCTCTTTTACTGCATTCTGCACAGACCTTATCTGATTCTTCTTGCACCGTGGCTGGCACTGAATCTGATTCTCTTTTTTCTCGGCTTCGGTGACAGCTTCAAGGGCAGATGCTTCTCGTTTCTGCGCTTTGTTAACGGCGAAAAGATGGCAGAAAAGTTCTGGAAAAATCAGCAGAAAAACATTTATCCGATTTTTGAAGAAAAAAACAGAAGCGGCAGACCCGTTGTGGTTTGCTCCGCTTCGCCCGAATTCTTTCTTAAACCGATTTGCGAAAAATACAACGTACACACTCTGATTGCAACCCCGATGAATCCCAAAACAGGCAAAATCAACGGCTTCAACTGCAAGGATAAGCAAAAGCCGATAAGACTTGCAGAAACTCTGCCCGATGCCGAGTTTATCAACGTTTATTCGGATTCGCTCAAAAACGATATCCACATTTTTGAGCTTGGGCAGAAATGCTTTTACGCAAACAAAGGCACTCTCACCGAAATGAGCATTGAAGAAATCAGAGCAAAAGTCAATAAATAAAAAGCAAGAGGATGCGACCCGAAGGTTGCATCCTCTTTTTATTTCAAGCTGAGTTTAATTGAAGGTAACAGTATCACCAAAGCCACCAAAACAACGTAGGGCGGCTTGCCCACAAGCCGCCGAAGATTTGATTTAATCGGCGGGATGTAGGCATCCCGCCCTACACTTTCAAATTTCCGCAACTTACTATCAGCAAAAGAGGATGCGACCCGAAAGTTGCATCCTCTCTTTATTTCAAGCTGAGTTTAATTGAAGTTTTCAACCGCGCCGATGAATATCGGCATACCCGTTGAGGTATCAATAATTGCATAGATAAACGGTCTGTCAAAAGTCAGATATTCCATATCCATCATTGCGCCTTCGCAATCAAATTCAATAGCCGTTGCGGCGCCTGCCTTTGTGCCGTTTTCATCAAAACGGATAAAGGTGTTATGCAGCACTCTGCCGATATAGATGTTGCCCATAGGTGAAACACCGAGGTTTGTGAAATCAGCTTCCCAAGCATTGAACGCGGTGGGCATTCCCATAGCCTTAAGCGGCTCGTTAAGCTCAAATTTGCAATCAAAACTGAATTTGGGAATATTAACCGTAACAGGCTTATATTCAAGATTTGTAACCGCTTTTATAAACTCCTCGCCGCTGAAAGATGCCGCGGCATCTTCAACGTTCACACCCTCATCGGGCAGAAGCCCCACAAACGCATATTCGCCACCTTTATAATTCTTAACAAAGCCCTTGGTTTTGCCGATTCTGACAAAATAACTTTCTTCGGAATTGAGCATCGTTACGGTTTGTGTTTCACCGTTTGCGGCGGTGAAGGTCTGATTTTCTCTGACGTCGGATTCGTTATATTGCCTTGCCCATTCAGCTTCAAAAAGAACGGTGTTGATAATATAAGAAACCGCTTCGGGCGGAATTTCATCGAGCATATTTTTAATTTCGCCATCCGTATTTTCGCTGATCCAATAATTGATTTTATCCTTTGTATCAACGTTAAAAGGCTCGCTGAAAACATCCGCACCGTAAGCAGTCAGCGTGCGTTCAACAAAATGTTTGTTAACCTGAAAACTGCCGTCGTTACGCAGCCAGAGGGAGTTTGCAAACTTAAGCTCTTCACTTGAGTTTGCAGGGTGAACGTAGCCGCCGTAATATTTGCGCAAATCCTCGTTTGACATACCCAGAACCTTTTCCATTTCGGCAAGAGTTGCACCGTTTGCGCCGTCGGTTGCCATTGCGAGAGCAGCCATAACTGAAACGGGAGAAACAAGCGCATTATCACCGTCTGCAAGAGTACGTTTAAAAAGCTCAAAGCCAAAATCTGCCGTTGTGGCGGCAATATTTTTGCTTGTGCCGTTGCCGAGAGGGCCAAGCTGTGAATCCTCTTCATTCTCTCTGCCAAGGGGCTTGAGCTCAATGTTTTTATCAGAAATATCCGTTATTTTTTCGGTCAAATCAACTACGCTCTGCGTTATCTTGTTTGCGATGCCCGAAGAGCCGTCAACGCCCTTACTGCAGGCAAACAGACCGAGCGCGAGCGAACAGATGCAAAGAATTGCAACGAATTTTTTCATACTCTCACTCCTTTCGGCGTGCGTTTACCGAACCTGATCGGCAGGAATGGGGTTTAACTCGGCATCAAGCCTTACGCCAACGTATTTATCCTGAACCGTATGAAACCACACCTCATATTCATGGCTGCCGTCGTTATACTTTTTAACAGTTGAGTGACCTGTTTCTTTTATTACGTTAACTCTTTCCTCTTCAGTGAACACGTTATATGCGGCATCAATAATCTCCTGCGTCGTGGGTTTGGGCGGTCTTGCAGGCGCCGCCGTTGTTGTTTCATCGGCATAAGGGTCTTTAGCAACTGCGGTTGTGGATTCCAAAACGGAATTGCCCTGTGGGGTTTCTTCAGAAACGCCCTCTTCAATCTCTGCGCCGTCAAAGCTTTCCGGTACACCTGTCACGCCCTCGATTGCAATTTCGGTTGCGATTTCAGGCACAACGGCATCATCACCAACCAAAAGGATATATGATATTGCCGTGGTTGATTCAGGTTTTTCGGGCTGAATTTTGTCCCCGCCATTTTCTGCGGCATTAAGCTTGCCCGAATAAGATTCGTTGCCGTTTTTGTTCAGAAAGCTGCCCTGCTCGATTTCCGTTATAAAGCTGAATTTTTTAACACCGTTATCGCCAAGCATACCTGCCGTTGCGGCGGCGGTAATGCAAAGCGCTGCACAAACGGCAGTTGCTGTAAACGCCATTCTCTTTTTGCGTTTTTTAACCAAAGCATCACGTTTGCCGTAAATGCCCTGCATAAATTCTTCATTCGTCTTCATTGACGCCATCCTCCTTTTCCATTTCTTTTTTCAGAGCTTTTTTAGCTCTGTAAACAATATTTTCCACCTGTTTTTTATTCTTCTTCATAATCTTGCCGACCTGCCCGTAACTCATACCCTCAAAATATATCAGGTGCAAAGCCGTGGCATAATCCTCTGCTATTCTGCCAAGAGCTTCGTGAAGCTCACGCTCCTGCTCTTTTTTGATAAATTCATCCTCAAGCAACAATATATCCTGCTCGTTTTCAATGAACTCACTGGCATATTCGGATTTTCTTGAACGTTTTCTTATGTAACTCACGGCAAGATTTCTGCCAATGGTGAAGATATAAGTTTTAAGCGAATTTTTAAAATTATATCTTCGTTTATGCATAAGAATTTCCACAAAAACGTCCTGCGCCAACTCCTCTGCAACTGCAAAATTATGCACGTAGCGGTTAATGAAGAAGATTAAACTGTCCTTATAGGCTTCAACAATTTCGCCAAAAGCTTCGTTGTCACCGTCAAGGAAACGGCGGGAGCTACTTTCACCGTTATCCATAGATTTT
Source organism: Acutalibacteraceae bacterium (assembly GCA_045588295.1). Classification (GTDB taxonomy): domain Bacteria; phylum Bacillota; class Clostridia; order Oscillospirales; family Acutalibacteraceae; genus CAG-177. The sequence goes on along the minus strand of JAZNDY010000247.1, from coordinate 1,482 downwards.
TAACCTCCGTGTCAACACTTTCACTCTTTATTCGCAAACAAAGCAAAAAACTCTCACTCAATTCTGAAAAAAATTATATCAAATTTCTCTCACCGTGTCAAAAAAGGATGCTCCGCAAAAACGGAACATCCTTTTGAAATCAATATTTGCGGCTGAGCTTTTTTTCTGCCTGTTTTTTGGTCAGTTTGCCTGCGTTACATTCAGCCATAACCTGAACGTCTTTGTCCCTGAGCTTATAGAACATCCAGCAGAAAAATGCAAGAGCGCTGCCGATGGCAGGAATCATAACGTAGCTGAACCACAAAACGTCAAGAGCGTGCTGAGGCTGCTGAATGCCGAGCCTCTGAAGCTCTTCAAAGCTGCTTGCTTCAACGTTGATCCAGCCTGTTGATTTAAGGCCGAGCAGAAGCATACTCATTGAACCCGAAACAGCGGCGGTAACCTTAATCATAAAGGTCTGAATCGCAAAGGTGATACCCTTGGCTTCAATGCCTGTTTTATATTGGCCGTATTCAGCGCAGTCAGGCGTAAACATAAACATAAGAACACCGATGGTTGCAACGGGAGCTGCTCTGAGAATATAAAGAATCATATAAACCCAGATGTTATCATAGCCCACAACCCAGGTTACGGCGCTGATAATTACCATAAGCAGAGTGCAGAAGCTGTAAAGCTTCATCTTATCAATCTTTTTAAGAGCTCTCGGCACAAGAACTGCCGCAATTGCCGCAGGAATTGTGCCGCAGGCACCAACAACAAGCGCAAACAGCGTGTTATGGAAAAGATAATATGAAACAAGCAGACCCAGAACGCCGCTTATGTTGGTTGCGGAATAGAAGAAAAAGCCTGTGTAATAAATGAGCAGATATTTGTTTTTGAAAAGATATCTGAACATTCGGCGCATGGTGAAGTTTTCTTCATCCGCAGTTACGTGGCGCTCTTTGAGCGTTTTAAGAACAGGGGTCATTGTGAGAATCGCAAAAGCTGCCGTTATAACAGCCGCCCAGCCGTAGCCCAAACCAAGATATTCGCTTACGGAAAGAGTTGCGATAACCGTAACCGCGCCGATACCCACGCCCACCGCCATGGCGATGAAGATCCACAGGGTGAGGAAACGGTCGAAGAATCCGAGCCTTGATGCCGTGCTGTTCTGGTCGTGCGCCATTGATGCTCCTTACAATTCGAAATAATTCGAAGCGTTTTGCAAAGGTGTGGCCGCATCGAGCGGCCGCGCCGGAATCGCGTTCTACCCGCAGCACCTGCTCTTGAACGCAGGGTCCGGCTTCACGTCGGTGAGCTCGGCGAGCAGCGCCACGGCGGCTTGCGCCCCCTCCTTGCTGATGGAGTAGTGAACCCACTTGCCGTCCTGGCGGGAGTCCACGATGCCCGACTCGACGAGGATCTTCATGTGGTGTGAGAGCGTCGACGGGCTTATGTCGATTGCGTCGTTGAGGTGGCATGCGCACTTCTCGCCGGAGCGCA
>JAZNDY010000246.1:0-11786 GCA_045588295.1 Acutalibacteraceae bacterium | reverse complement strand
GGACGCAAGGTGCTTATGGATTTCCACCCCTACACAGTGCAGGAAATTGCACCCATACTTAAAATCAAAAAGGATATTTACAGCGAAAAAGCGGCTGAAATTGAATCTCTGGCAAGTTCATATGCAGATTTAGGTCTGGCGCCCAGAATGAAAGTGTTTGATAACGCCAAATTCGGTCTGGATATGTTTGGCGACAAAGACACTGAGTTGGTTATCAACAGCGCTGCTGCCGATTCCGGCAACAAAAAAGATAAAGGAAAAAACAAAGAATCAGAAAACGGCGAAACAATCGCCATAAAGGGAAACACAAAAGAGGTTTCCGTTGTCCGTAAACAGGGCAGAACATTGTTCTCTGCGGATGAATACCAACCGCTTGATTATGATTATCAGGAAGAGCTTGATCAGGTGATGAAGAAAAGCGCAACACCTGACCAATATATAGACTATGCGAAAAAGGAAAGAAAGAACCATCTTGATTATCTCAAAAAGATAAAGGTTCACATTTCGCGTGCGCTTTCCAATTATGCAGGCAAGTCAAAAGAAAACAAGCCGGCGCTGCTGCGCATCGGTGAGTTCAGATATGCTCTTGCCGGCAAAGAAGACGAAAAAAGAGTGCTTGAAGAAATTGAGAGCATTTCAGATAAAGCGTATGACTCCATGGTTGATCAGTATATGGAGTTTTGCGCAAGCAGATCCGTTGCGGTTTCAGACATTGAAGAGCAGTGCAACTGGTTTGTGTCCAGAGTGAACCAGATTAAAGAAAGCATCAGAAAGATAAAGCTGGTGGCTGTCGGTTTGCTCGCAGCTGTTATATTAATATATATTCCTTATATAATGATTCAGTTTGAATCAATCATCAAAGAACCCTATACCGTTATGATTGCTTTGTTTTCAATAGCAATTCCCATAGCGTTGGTTTACGTTATATTTGCAATTCTTGCTTCGGCGCAACGCAAAAAGTTCCGCAAGGCGTGGCTTGAATTCCAGGCAAGAACCACACAGGCGTTGGAAGAAAACAAAATAGCCGTTCAGAAATATGACCAGCTTCTTTCTGTTGTTATCCCTGCGCTCCGTTGGGTTTATGAGTATAAGCTGGACGTTGAATATTGCGCAGAATGCTGCAGTGTTGCCGACGCAAAGGTTGAGCATCACAGAAGAAAACTGCGTGACAGAGTTACTTCCATTCAGAACATACTGAACGACCTTGAGTTCATCGAGCCTGAGGATGACGATATGCAGCAAGAAACGTATAACACGGCAGATGCTGTTGACTACAACGTTTCTTTCTGTTCGGGCAAGAAAAACCGCAGCTTTTATTCTGTACTTGACAGCAGTAACCTTAAACAAAATAAAAATTAAAGGAGGCATAGGAAGATGCAAAACACCGGAAATATGGAATTCTTGAAATTCATATTAAAAATTGCTTTTATTCTTGCTATGGTTCTTTTGATGGCGTTGCCGTTTATTGTGGAATTTTTTACGTTCCGCAGAGATAAAAGCAAAAAAATATCCTATAAGCGTTTCAGAATTGTGGCATATACAGGCGTGTATACCACGGTCATCACGTTTGCGCTTTACTTTTTAAAGGAAGTCATTCTGTGGGCAGAAGTGCAGCCGTTCGTTCAGCGGCTTGCGTCACAGATAGCGTTAAGCGATAAATCTGCATACTTCGGCAAGGTTTACGTGGCAATGCTGGTTAACTTTGTTATCGGCCTGCTTTATTGCCTGTTCAGCAAGTTTGTCAGAATCGGCCTTAAAAAGAAAAACCTGGTCAAGCCCAAAGAAGGCAAAACGGGTTTTGATTGGAAAACCGAATTTGAACGCAAAATAATTATGTTTTTCCATAATGAAACGTGGTTTTTTGTCAGCACAATCGTAAAATGGCTCAGCATAGTTCTTTCAGCAATTTATGCGGTTCTTTTTGTTGTTTATCAGTTGCCTGCGGTGTTCAGTGCAGAATGGATACGCTATGACATTGTTCTTAACCTGTTTAACGCAGGCTATATTTACCCCACAATCACTTTGCTTGTTTTGTGGGAGGTGCATTTCTTCCTGGAAGGCATAAAACGCCTTGAGGATGAATGCCCTGAACTTTTTGCAGAAGACGTTGCGGAAGAAACCAAGGCACCCGTTGTGGATTTAAAGGCTATTGACGATGAAGTCCGCAAACAGTTTGAAGATTTTTATTCCTGTGACGTTGACATCTCAAACGCAATTCAGGAAGAACTTTCGTCAACCGCTCACAGCCCCTTGACGGAATATATTGCTCAGGCGGTAGAAAACGATAAGCGTAACCCTCAGTTAAGAAAAGAAACCTATCTGCGGTGTGTGGATAAGCTTGTTGAGAGCGACAAGGGCTTGCTTATAAACGGCAACTTCTTCTCCGGCTTTTCAATGTATTTTCTGCGCTATATGTCCACCATTATTGCCCGTGGCGATAACGTGGTGTTTGTGTGTAACACAGATTCGCAGATTGATGCGGTCTATGATTACCTGATTCAGGGCTTTTCAGAGATTTCCAGCCTTTATTGCAAAGGGTTCCAGAAAGATAAGGTTAATTTTGATGACCCCATCTGGCGTGTTACCAAAGTCAGCGGTGAACACAGCGTTCTTGAAGAAGCTGCAGTTGATGAAAACAACGTGTTGGTTACTTCTCTCGGCTATCTTTGCTCTGCCCGTTTTGAAACGGAACACAGCAGGTTTATTTCGCTCATTGATGCGGTTGTGTTTGTTGATTCGCTTAAAACAGTCAATACGTTTAACCGCCAGCTGGCAATAATCAACACGCGCCTCAAACACATCACAAAGAAGAATTCCCTCAAAGCCAAAAACGGCAAGGCAAGTGATGCGTTCAGAGTCAGATATATGTCACGCAAAATCAGATATATCTGCTTTGATGATACAAGAACACCCGGTCTTGATAAAGTTCTTAAGAATATGCTTGCCGTAGAGTTTGACACCGTTGACGCTATGAGCTATAACGCTTCCACCATTGTCCGCTGTTATAACTATGAGGGCAAGGTTGACGAAAACGGCAGGCGTATGTGCCCGCAGTTCCTCAATTCGGAGGAAGAGCTTGGCGCGGTTATGAATATGGCTGTGCTTTGCCTGGCAAAGGGTGCGTCAAACGTAACTGTTTTTGCAGATAACGTTATTCCTTATGAAAATATTGCTGAAACCGTTGCTTCAAATATGGGTCAGGTATCCATCAAAGCAGACGGAAGCAATATCCGCCTGAACAAACAGTTCTATAACCCCGATGATTATTCGGTAATCATTGCAATGGAATCAGGCAACAACCTGCCTGCTACGCTCAGAAAATATATTTCAATGGTGTCGGATAAACCTGCACTGATTATTGTTTTCTCAAAGCCTTATATGCTTCGCGATTATTTTCTGAGCAACATTGACGGCATCTGGAGCAGCAGCCAGACAGAGCGCATTCCCGTTGAAGAAGGCACAAGAAAGGATATTGCGCAGAGAATTCTTGTTAAAGCCAATGCCGGCGGAATTTCCAAGGAAGAAATTCTTCGTCTGTCTGCAGGTGTGCCGCAGTTTGATGAATACGCATCAAAGGGCGACCTGAACTCGGTTCTGAGAGAAGTGCTTCAGGTATACGGCGTTTCACAGGAAGACAGAATTGATCTGTTCAAATACTTTGAATATACCTCATCACAGGATTTTGATGAAAACGGCAAATATAATTCAGAGGTTCGCGTTGTTTTGCGCAGATACGGTAAGTTCTTTGACCTGATTAACGGCCGCGATATGGTTGTTATGATAGTCGGTGATTCCGAAATCAATCTTCCCGTGCCGCGCAGCAGGCTGACTCAGAACTATATCGTCGGTCAGAACCTGATTCACAACGGCAACATCTATTATATCCACAAGATAGACACCGATGCAGGCAGAGTTTATGCCCGCCTTGCTGTCGGCGGCAAAAACGATGAAGCCTATCAGTATATTCAGGCGCGTGAATATTATCTTAATTTCAGCAACAATCAGGTTGAATATTCATCCACAAAGCACGTTGTTCTTAAGCGTGAGGATGACGACGTTTCAGTCAGTGACGTTTATATTTCTGCCTTCAGAGCACCTTTGGAGGTTGTTACCGACGGCTATTATGCAATTGATCCGCATACCCTGGCAGGCAATTCGGGTGACTGCGAATATCATAAGATAAACGACCCCGGCAACGATATGCTGGCAAAGCAGACTTACAGACGTTACGGCGTGGTTGATGAACCCGTTTATTCTTCGGATTCCGTTATGAAATCCGCAAGCCTGAACGCAAACGAAAAAGGCGCGCTTATGCTGTCTGTCCGCATTTGCGGCCATTTTGGCGGCGATATCAACAAAACAATGTCGCTTGCAGCTGCCATGATGGGTGAGCTTCTTCGCTCAATGTTCCCGTCTGTGGCTGATTCAATTGCCGTTTGCCCGGTGCTTCACGGCGAGTTTGACGATGAAGAATCACAAACGGTTCTTCAAAGACAGCCTAAAATCAAGGTTACCGGTGAGAGTGAGTTTGTTTCCGCCACCGATTTTGACCTTGTTATTATTGAAGACTGTGCAACTGACCTTGGCGTTGTTTCTGTTCTTATGTCTGCCGGTGATGACGTTCTTCACACCTTGTTTAATCCCATTTTTAACTATCTTAAGTGGTATTCGGAATCGGAAGAGAAAAACAGTTATCTTTATTACGGTCTGGACCACGAACCCGCTTGCTTTGACTTTGCTTCATTGCAGAAGCTTGCAAAACTGCTGGGTGACGATAAGCACGATATCAAGTTTGTTGACCTCGGCTCTGTTATCGAATATGCGGTTTGCGATTTCTGCGGTAAGCGATATGCCAAGGGTGAAGAAATTATTGACCTTGATGACGGCAGAAAGATGTGCAAAGCGTGCGCAGAAAATCTCGTGGGCAATGATAAGAAAATCCTCAAGGCTCACCTTGACCGTGCAAAAATCTTCCTTGAGAGCACATACGGCATCACTCTCGGTGAGGATTATGACGTATGCTTCGAATCAACGGTTAAGATTGTTAACACCCTGAAGCAAAACCGCAACCTTGTCAAGAGAGGTGCGGATATACCGCTTAAATCTTACGTTGATGAGCCCAAGAAGATTCACGTGGAATACTCAATTCCGTCGGTCAACCTGTCTGAACTCCTTGTGCGTGAGCTGACGCACGTATGGCAGCTGAAGCATATCCCTGAGCTTTCCGAAGACCTTGCAGAGGGTCACATTGCTCTTGTTGGTGTTCAGTATTTAAGATTCCTTAACCAGAAATCTTTGGCAACTGTCAGAACAACGTTCTATGAAAGCACAGCCAATATCTCGGGGGAAGGATACAGGAGGCTTGTTAAAGAGCTTCTTGAAAATCCGCAGTATAACAACAACCCGTTCAGATATCTGCTTGAAAAAGCAGGCTTCGGCGGCGAAGAGTTCACTCCGCCCACGCTCACAACAATTTCAGAAAGTGATTGCGGTCTCAGATACACTGCTGAGCAGCCAGACCGTGCAACAGACGGCAATATCAGCTATTTCTATTATTCAAGGTTAACGGCAACCCAGCAGAATGTGTATGACACACTTCTTGCCGCAATGAAGAACCACGAAGAAAACGTTACCGTTGAGGGATGCACGTTAGAAGAAACGGGCAAAATAACAGAGGCTATACTTTTTGACCATCCCGAGGTGTTCTGGTATAAGACTTTTGCGATGAGCGGCTCAAACGTAATGCTTTTCTACGGCGCATCGGCTGAAGAGGTTGAAATTCTTCAAAAGCGTATTGACGAGGCGGTTGTCAAATATCTTGAAGGCATAGACGACACCATGAGCGCTTATGACGTTGCGCTTCGTTTGCACGTTAAGATTATCTCATCGGTTGACTATGACACAATTGCTCTCAACAAGCAAAAGCAGGAGGGCGGCCCTGCAGACGATAAGATTGATTACCTCAGAACAATCTGCGGTGTTTTCCTTGACGGCAAGGCCGTTTGTGAAGGTTATACCAGAGCAATGCAGTATCTTCTGCACAAATGCGGCATAGAGTGCGCTGAAGCCGCAGGCTATATCCGCAAAGAAAGCGGCGAGAGCGAGGGCGCTCACGCATGGAATATAGTTAAAATCGACGGTGATTATTATTATCTGGATTCCACCTGGGATGACAGTTCAAACACTGTTCAGTCAGTTAAGACCAACGAACTCGGTTTTGATTATTTCTGCATCACAACAGATGAACTTCTCAGAACCAGAAACACAGACCTTTGTCCCACGGATGTTCCTGTTTGCCATGCAAAGCGTGCAAACTATTATTATCATAACGGTTGCGTTCTTGAGGCTTATGACCTTAATAAGCTCAAGACAATTGCAGAAGCCGCGGCGGCTAACCAGAGCAAGTCTTTTACTTTCAAGTGTAAGACAAAAGCACTCTATGACCAGGCGTTGGCTCAGCTTTGTGCTGACGGACAGGATTGCAACGAGGTTCTTAAGGCAGCTGCAAAAATCAACAAACAGATCCTTACAAATACATATTCTTATTCTTATGATAAGAACATATGGACAATTACGGTGAAGTTTAGGTTCAAATAATCCTTTGAAGGAAAAATAATGATTTAAGATTCAACACGGTCACCGTTGCAAGCTTATGCGCTTGGGCGGTGACTGTGTGTTTGCGGAGGCAAAAATGACTTATATTGAGTTTTTTGATAAAACGGCGGCTAAAAACATCTGCGCTTGCTTAACCTACGTGCCTGACAGAGTAATCTATATCGGTGATAATTCTGCTCTTATGAAGAGGCATATCGCAAACTATAAAAAAGTTTTTTCAGACCGCGGACACAACATTGAATTCATCTTTAAAACGGCATCAAAAAGCAACCTGAACAGCGCAGTTAAGCTGTTGAGCGACATAGTTGAAACCTATGACGATTGCGTGTTTGATATAACGGGCGGCGAAGAAATTTTAACGCTGGCATTGGGTGTTGTTTATTCGCGTTATCCCGATAAGAATATTCAGATTCACAAAATCAACATCAAAAACAACACGGTTTATGACTGTGATAAAGACGGAACAACAATATACCGTGATTCACCCTCACTCACCGTTGAGGAAAACGTTAAGATATACGGCGGTAACGTTGTGTACGGAACAATTAATGACACCAAAACCTGCAAATGGGATTTGAATGAGGAGTTTTTGAGTGACGTTGAGCTTATCTGGAACGTTTGTAAGGGCAACACCCGTTTGTGGAATATGCAGATAGGCATTTTTGAAGCAGCGGTTGATGCAGGTGTTTTAAGCGAGGACGGTCTTACCGTTACCGTTTCGCTTGCAGTGCTGGAGCGTACTCTGGCTCAGCGCAGAGCAAAAAACAAACCCTCAAAGGGCATCACGGCTTATTTGCTCAAGTATGGATTGCTTACCCGTTTTGACGATGACGGAAACACGCTGACGCTTTCGTTTAAAAACAATCAGGTCAAAAAATGCCTCACTAAGGCAGGGCTGGCGCTGGAAATGAAGGTGTTTGTTACTGCAAAAGCTGTTATCGATAAAGACGGAACGCCCGTTTATAATGATGCTCTTAACGGTGTTGTTATAGATTGGGACGGTGAATCGCACGACGAAGGCGCAGAAACTTTGTATGACACCGAAAACGAGATTGACGTTTTGCTTATGCACAATATGGTGCCGATTTTTGTTTCCTGCAAAAACGGCGTTGTAAGTTCAGATGAACTGTATAAGCTTGACGCGGTGGCTGAACGATTCGGCGGACAGTATGCAAAAAAGGTTTTGGTTGCAACGTCGATAGACAGCCTTGGCGAAGCCGGCAAATATCTGCGCCAAAGAGCGAAAGATATGGGTATAAAAATAATTGAAAACATTCAGGATTCAGATGATGCAGAGCTGGCTAAAAAAATAAAAAACTTGAGAAACGACTGATTGGGTGCGTATATTCATTTGCATCCCGTTACCAAAATCAAACGGCGGAGCTTTTTGGCAACCGCCGTTTTTGTGTGGATATTGTTTGCTGATGAATTTTATAAACATTGACAAGCTGACAGCCGCGAAGTATAATAATGTATAGCTGATTATGATAGGAGAAGTACGCTTATGTGGCTTAATTGTTTGATAGTTTCTTTTGCTTTTCCGCTGGTGATGCTGATACTGCCGTTCGTTATCAACAAAAGCAAGCTGGCTAAAGAGCATAAGGTGAGCCATTTCAACCTGCTGTTTGCGGGTGTTTTTGTTGCGGCGGTGCTGATGTTTTATCCGATTCACCGTGTAACAACCGAAGCGGCTTTTTCGGGTGCCGTACGTGCGGTTCTGCTTTCTTTATTCACTTCAATGCAGGTTTTCACAATCGGCTGTGAGTTCAGCGTTGTTGCAGACAGCGCTGTCTTTTGCCCCGATGCGCTGAACATCGTTTACCATATGTGGGCGGCATTGCTTTATGTTGTTGCCCCTGTGTTCACTTTCGGCTTTGTTTTGTCACTGTTTAAAAATATTTCGGCATATCTTAAATATATGGGTTCATATTTTAATGACGTTTACGTTTTTTCAGAGCTTAACGAAAGAGCGCTGACACTTGCTGAAGACATAAAATCCAAGCATAAAAAAGCTGTTATAATTTTTACAGACGTGTTTGAAGACAATGAAGAAAGTTCATATGAACTGCTTGAATCAGCCAAAAAAATCGGAGCAATATGCTTCAAAAAAGATATGCTGGTTATTAATTTTAAAAGGCATTCAGCCAGAAAACCCATATCGTTTTTGGCTATAGGTAACGACGAAGCGGAAAATCTGAACCAGTCACTAAAGCTGATTGAAAATTATAAAAGCAGAAAAGAAACCCATATATACGTCTTCTCTTCTAAAATTGAAAGCGAGCTTCTTCTTGCTTCGGTTGATAAAGGCGAGCTTAAGGTGCGCAGAATCAACGAGGTTCAATCTCTTGTTAACCGAATTCTTTATGAGCAGGGCGAGGTTGTTTTTGATAACGCAAAAGAAACTGACGGCGGTGACAAACTTATCTCCGTTGTTGTGATAGGCATGGGTAACCACGGCAAAGAGATGGTCAAGGCGCTCTCCTGGTATTGCCAGATGGACGGCTATAAGCTTGAAATCAATGCTTTTGACAAAGACCCACTTGCCGAAGAAAAGTTTGTTGCTCTTGCGCCTGAGCTGATGTCTGCCAAATATAACGGAGTTGACGTTGAGGGCGAGGCACAGTATAAAATTACTGTTCACCCCGGCGTTGACGTGCAGTCAATAACGTTTGCAGATAAGTTATCACAGATAACCGATGCAACGTATGCTTTTATTGCTTTGGGTAACGACGATGTGAATATCAATACAGCCGTAAGCGTGAGAATGTATTTTGAGAGGATGAATATCCACCCCGTTATTCATGCCGTGGTTTATAACTCGCAGCAGAAGAATGCGTTGGATGGTATAAAGAATTACCGAGGTCAACCCTATGACATTGAGTTTGTGGGCGATATGGAATCGTCCTATACAGAGGACGTTATTCTTGATTCTGAGCTTGAAAACGAGGCTTTGAACCGCCACCTTAAATGGGGCAATGAGGATGAGTTCTGGAGCTATGAATATAACTACAGGTCTTCAATGGCATCTGCAATACATATGAAAGCACGTATAAAGTGCTCAATTCCCGGCGCGGCAAAGAAAGAAGATGAACTGACAGCCGAGGAACGCAGAATTATTGAGATTTTGGAACACAGACGCTGGAACGCATATATGCGTGCAGAAGGATATGTGTTCAGCGGCTCAAGGGATAAATCCAGCCGCAACGACCTTGCCAAAATGCACCATGACCTTGTTAGCTTTTCATCACTTGTTGATGAAGAAAAATGCAAAGACAGCAAAGTGGGTTCAAAATAACAAAGTTAAAAATTTTCATACAGCACACGATAAAACAGATGCTCTGCAAGAAACGGGAGGATACCATGTATAAGCCTGAACCGATTGACACAAGCGATATTAAACTGCCCGAGGATATTCTTGAGCTGACAGAAAAAATTGCAAAGAACGTTCACGAAAACTGGTCAAAGGCCCGTATGGCTGACGGTTGGAGTTACGGAGAAACCCGTGACGATAAAAAGAAAACAACCCCTTGCCTGATTCCGTATGAGCAATTGCCTGAAAAAGAAAAGGAATATGACCGCAACACGGCGTTGCAGACATTAAAGCTTATAATCGCGCTCGGTTATGAGATAGAGAAAAGATAATTCTTCATAACATAAAAAGCAAGTCATCTTTTGATGGCTTGCTTTTTGGTTATGCAAGAAAGTGCACGCCTAAAGCGTTTGGCGCACTGTGCAGGCTGATTATGCTGCCGTTTTCTGCCGTGATTATCTTTTGGAAGCCTGCGTTGCGCAGCTTGGTTGCTGCTTTTTCAAGCTCTTCGCCGTTAACTCCCGAATGGCAAACAAACGCCGCTGATTTGTCTGCATACGGGTTATCGGCAATGATATCGCTCACATATTTATCTCTTGCTTCTGCAGCCTTGCCTTTATATTTTGCGGTTATTTCAATTTTGCCGTCAACCATTCCCGCACAGGGTTTGATAGAAAAAAGATTTGCTCCCAAAGCGCTCAACGCGGAGCATCTGCCGCCAAGATGCAAAAATTCAACGCTGTCAAGCAGATAAGAAACTCTTGCTTTGGGCACAAGAGCTTTCAGCTCGCTGTAAATTTCTTCGGCAGGCAGACCTTTGTCACGCATTTCACAGCCTTTGAGCGCAAGCAGGGCTATGCCTCCGCCCAGATTTTTTGTGTCCAACACAAACACGTCGCCCATTCTTGCCGAGGCAATAACGGCGTTGCGGTGGGTTGATGACAAAGCACCGCAAAACGAGAGGTGAACAACTGCGTCACCGTTTTCGATGAACGGCGCAAAAAATTCCATATATTCACCGGGCGAAACTGCAGATGTTTTTGGGATAACTCCAGTTTTTTCAACGTATTCAAAAACACCGTTGCCGTTTATATCCACACCGTCACGGAGTGTTTTGCCGTCGGCAACAACAAGCATCGGCATAACTGCAATGCCGTTTTCTTTTGCAAAATCCTGCGGCAAATCAGCCGCGCTGTCAACGCTTATAACAACTTTTTTCAAAAAAATCCCTCCGCAGTCATTATAACCGCGGAGGGCGAATTTATGCTTTGCATAATTGTTTATCGTTTTAGTGTTTCTACAAAAGCGAAGTGTTCGGTATAAAATTTCACTGTTTTTTCAGCGGAATTTTTTTCAAGCGGAGCAAGACCTATAACTGTTCCGTGATGGCCGTCAAGGGTTTTTGAAACGTTCCAGATACCTTTTTCAATTTCCTTGGGGTTAATATCCCTAACGTCTTTCTTGTGGTAAACGCCTTCTTCACTGTTTGGTTTCTGTGCTGAGATAACGCTTACAAGTCCGTCGTTTTCCTGCCAGGATTCGTCAAGTACAATTCCGCCTTCGGTCTCACCCGTGTAATATCCCATACCTAATGCCGTTAACTGCAAGGGAAGGATGGTTTCTTTTATTGAAGGCACGTGGCCGTCAAAATATTTTGATTCATAATGGTAAGTTGAGCTGTAAGCATATGAGAAATAATAAACGTTTTTAACGGTTTTGATTGTTTTGTTGAGCTTGGCTGCACCGTCAGGTGAGAGGTCATAGGCGGCGTGGTCGTTACCTGCTGCCACAACCTTATCAAAGGTGCTTTTCAGCGACGTTGCGCTTGTGTCCTCAATGCCGAACTGGTCAAGCATAAGGT
>JAZNDY010000245.1:0-7943 GCA_045588295.1 Acutalibacteraceae bacterium | reverse complement strand
ATCCGAAGCCATAATAACCGCAGGGTCGCCAACCATACTCTTTGAATCGTTGCTCAGGACCTCCCATCGGGGCAGAGAAGTGCCTTTGTGCTCTGCGATTCTGTGCAGAGAATTCACCTCATCGTTGACCGTTTCGGGGTTGATGAGAGTCAGCAGCGGAAATTCGCTTCTGTAAACGTCCCAACCGCTGAAAACTGTGCGGTGAGTATATTCCGCTTCAAAAATATCGTTTGCAATGGTGAATCTGCCGTCTGTGTCAGCGGCAATTCTGGGGTCAAGCAAAACGTGATAAAGGCAGGTGTAAAACAGCTTTTTATCCGTTTCATTGCTGCCCTCAACGTTTGCGCCGTCAAAGGCTTTTTCCCATTTATCAAACGCAGCTTCAGCCATAGCGTCAAAATCAAAGCCGTATGTATCAGCCGCAAAATTCTTTCTTGCACCGTCAATGTCGGTATATGAAATTGCGCATTTTATAACAAGCGGCTCATTCAGCTCATTACCGAATTCCGCAATCATACCTGCATCCTTGTGTTCGAAGCTTTTTATGCCCTCCCGTGCAAACTCTTCGTTTGCAAAAAAGCGCATCGACTTTGCGGGAACGGACGTTTCAACAACAAAATAAAGATTATATGAAATATTTCCGCCGCCTCTGCCGAGGCCGCCGCCCGCAGGCGTGCAATGAACACTGCCCTCAATTCTGCGGTCATTTATGATTTCAATTTTTTCAAAATCTGCGTATCCGCCGATTCTGCGTGAAAAATTGAAAATAACTCTTGCATCGGAATTCTGCGGATACGCAAAGCGGAGCATACCCGTGCGTTCGGAAACCGTTGTTTCAGCTTTGATTCCGTAGCGGTCAAGCAAAACGGAATAATAACCTGCTTTTGCAACTTCATTCCCGTGGCTGAACGCAGATTTCCAGCCTTCGGTTCCTTTTTCAAACGGCACTTCTTCATTACTTCCGCTTCGCAAATCGGTTTTTCCCGTCACAGGCATAATCTGAACGTTGCCGAGGTCACCGTACCAGCCGATTCCGCTCATACGGTTAAGGCTGAAGCCCTCGATTGTGCTGTTGCAAAAGTTATATCCCGTACCGTTATCGCCGCCTGTTACCGTATCGGGTGAAAGCTGAACCATACCGCCCGGCACACAGGCTCCGGGATAAGTCTTTCCGCCACCGTGAAAAGATTCTTCCTGTTCATCACCAACGGTGCCTATCATCGGGTCAACGTATTCTGCTTTTTTCATTGTATCACCTTATATCTTTGGAATCTCTGTCATTCTGAGCTTTGCACAGCCGTAGGGATAAAGCAAAATTTCTTCTTCATCACCCATCGGCTCTCTCGATTCGGGAATCTTTGCGCAAACGGTATCATAGCCGTCTTCATATCCCCAAGCAATCTTCTTCACGCCTGTTTTAATCGTCACAGGCGGATTGACCGATGAAAACGGAATATCCGCAACACCGTTTGTTATCACCTCAAGCTTATCTGAAGCATAAGCGTAATTCCAATCCGAAACGGGAATCAGCTCGTAATCGCAATAAGGGAATTTTCTCTCAACGCCGTCACGCTCATATTCAAGCATCTTTGTTTCGTATTTAATCGGGACAGAGAAAATGAGCGAGCCGCATTTGACTGCGGTAAGGTTATGCGGTCTTTCGATGAATTCAGGCTCGGTTTCAAAAGCAACGTTGATTTCAAGCTTTTCACCTGCAATCAGGTCAAACGAAAGATCGTTTGAATCCGTCGCTTCGCCGTTGACTGTAACGTTCTTTGCAAAAGAAGGAATTCTGACTTTAAAAGTTATAGCTTCTTTAACCTCAACTGTATAATTAAAGCTGTTTTCAAACGGATAGTTTGTTTCAAGCACTATATGTTCGTTTGCGGTTTTAAGCTCTGAAGGCACAGGCACGGCGTTTATAACCGTGTCACCGTTTCTCATAAAGGTTGAAAGCGCAAGCTTCGGCCAAGCCTGGTTGAAGTTTGCCGTGCAACAGCCGTAATTCGGCTCAAGACCGAAAAGATGCGATTCGCCGCCGTTTGTTCTGAAAATCGGCTTCGCAGGGAATCTCTCGCACGCAATCTGGTTGCTGAGCTGGTCATACTGATGAGTCCACATATCGTCGCTGATTGTTGCAGGCAAAGCGTTGAACGCAAGCATTTCAAGCCTTTCAGCCCATTTGCTCTCACCCGTTGCGGCAAAAAGATGCTCATAAGAATACATCTGCTCCGCAACCGCGCAAAGCTCCGTGCCCTGAATCGGGCTCAGACCTGAAAGACATTCATCACCCGTGAAAATGCCGACGGGCGTGCCGTTATATTCTTTCAGAATTGAATAAAGCTTCTCTGCGTTGTCTGTATATTCCTCTTTAAGAATACCGCAGGAAACTGCTTCACTTTTGAGCATCATTCCTATATTGACAATGTGCGTATAAAATTGCCAACGGTTGAGCGGCCTTTTCCAGAGCGGAATCACTTCGTTATAATCAAGGCCCTGCTCTTTCAGGATTTTTGCAAGTTCAACAAGCCATTCTTCTTTGCAACGCTCATAAAGGAAGTTGATTGAGATGAAGCATTCAAACCACCTTGACTTGCCCCAATCAAAAAGAGTTATCTCTCCGTTTTTGAGCATATTATGGTAATTTTTGAGAACATTATAAATAACCGCCGGAATTCTCTCATCACCCGAGCACTGATAATAAACCGTGAGCGTTTTTGCAATAAGCTGAACCGCCCAGGTGTCATAAGTTTTTCTCTGTTCATCAGTGCAGGGACAAATCCAACCGTCGGTTTTTTGCGATAACACAATTGCATCGATATATTTTTTTGCCCTTGCAATCATATCTTCATTTTCAAGCAGATATGCAAGCGGAATAAATCCGTCAAGCCAATAAGGCACTCTCTCCCAACCCTCTTTTTCTCCGCCTATCCATGCGCTGTCTCTGACGTCAGGCCATATTTTATCAAGGTTGCCGCTCAGACCCTCTGCCTGAATTTCAAGCTGTCTTTTAAGCCAGCCCTTTGGTTTGATTTCATTGGTTGTATAAAATTTCCATCTGTTCAAATCATCGCCTCCTCGGGTCGGTTATATTCTATCACAAACTCATTGCCAATTTCAACCTGATATTGCAATGAACAAAAAGTGTTTCTTTTTAATCTTTTATACAATTTAAAGCAAAATTATCTGTCAAGTTTTAACACAAAAGTAAATGACATAAAAAATAAAATATGTTATAATAATTTATACACTAAAATTTTACAAAACGTTAACACACCGCATCTATAATTATTTTATTTAACAGTTCAGGAGGAAATCTATGAAAATCGGACGTCTCGGAAAAAAGCTTCTGGCAGCGGTTCTTGCCGTTATTTCCATTGTGCTTGTTTCGCCCATCAATGCTTTTGTCACAACAACAACCGCTGAAGAGGCTGTTGAAGGCACAGGCCATGCGCTTGTGCTTCAGAGTGAATCACTCTCTGTTGTGGTTAACAAAAAAATTCAGCTCACAGCTTCCGTAACAAACGTTGAAACCCAGCCTGAAATCATCTGGGCATCTTCTGACGAAGGCGTAGCAACCGTTGATGCAAACGGTGTTGTTAAAGGCATTGCCGCCGGCAAGGCTATCATCAGAGCCAAAGCAAAGGTTGACGGCGAAACAATTCACGGTGAATTCAGCATCAACGTTGTTAAAAGCGGCAACATCCTCAAGGATTTTCTGACAGGTCAGCAGGTGCTCAGCTATCAGTACAGTTACATTGACGATTATTATTACACAAACGATAAAGAAGCCTGGCAGTATAACTTCGGCTTCGGCAAAATTTATGACTTTGTTTCCCCCTATATTCTGCTCGAATATGACTATATCCGTATCTTTTTCACTTACGAAGGCAAAGACTGGATGCTTCAGTTCTGGAAGGGTCAGTACGGTATGATCTTCTACGGCGGTGAAATCGGCATCTACACAAGAATTCATGATGATAAAGGCGTCGGATTCTGGACAATGTTCAGATGCGCCGCAGAAGAAGATTGGCTCAAAATGGAAATGACTCTCTGGCATCAGGAGCTCACAGGCGAATGGAACCGTGAATTCACCAGAGAATATGACTATTATTGGTGGTGCACAGGCTTCAAAAACGGTCACCTCAGGCAGGAAGAGCCTGCAGACGAGCTTCGTATGACAGGCAGAATCACCTTTAAGGACGAAGAAATGGCAGCGCTTGTTTCTGCAGGTCTTGAAGAATGCGGCTTTGCAAAGTGCGATTCTCAGGGTGATATGGGACTTGACTCCTTCTGCGTTGACGGCAGTGACATTTATTTCTGCTGGCAGAACATTTCTGAAGCAGAAAGCACAATGTTCATCAAGGTCAGCACAGGCTTCCTTTACAGCCTCACAATGCTCCCCTTCGCCCCCATCATTGTACCGTTTGTGGGAATGTTTGCAGTGGCGGTTATGCTTGTTAACGTAGTTCTTTAATTCAAACAATAATCAAAGCCTTGCTCCGAAAAGAGCAAGGCTTTTTGTTATGCTTATTTATCAGAAGCCGCCGCCAAGCTTTATTTCATAAAAGATTGCGGCATCGGCTGTTTTAACAAGAACACTGCCGAGTTTGTTGCCTATTCTGAGATTTTCAATGTCAACGTTTGCGGTGTAGCTCCACGTGCCTTTTTCAATAATTCCGTCACTGTTTATCATAACCTTAACGGTAGGCTCGCTGTAACGAATTCTTATTTTGGCGTTTTCAAAATCAATGTTAAAATTCGGAAACTCTGCCGCAGCCGTTGAAACGTTGCCAAGAACACATATTGCGTGGCCTACGGTGCCGTCATACATGCTGCCGTAAGTGCCGTCTGTCTGCTCTTTCATTGTCATTTCAACAACGGTGTATTCGCCGCTCTTATATGCCTTGATTGATTTTGCGTCGCTTGCAACAAGGTTATTGAAGCCGCCCGTTATGCCGTCAACCGTGGTTGAATTTCTTGCAAGCGCATCGGCAATTGCTTCGTCCGCAATCTTCATCAGTCCGCCCACAAAGCCTTTGCCCTCGTTAACAACCATATGCTTCATATCCATTGTCTGCGTTGACTTAACCCTGGGATGGGTCTTGATGGCACTGCTTTTATAAAAAGCAATAATTTCTTCATCCGTCCACTGTGCAGGGTCAGCCGCAAGGGATTCCGGCTCCGTTATTGCCTCGGTGTGAATTTCCGTCACAATAACAGCATCGCCGCCCTGCCCGGTAACAACCTCGCCTGCAACGTCAGTAAGAACCTCGCTCACAACAACCTCCTGAACGTTCAAATCGCCTCTTGATTCCTGCGTAACGTCAGTGTTTTGGTTTTTCTTGCCGCACGCCGCAAAAGCAAACGCAAGCGCAAAGGCAAGCAAAACCGATATTATTTTTTTCATAAAAAGTCCCCCATAATCATTATGATGTTATCAAAATCTTACAACATCGTAAGCAAAGTGTCAATAGATTTAAAAAAGTTAACAAATAACCCCTGCTCTCACAAAGAGAACAGGGATTTAAAGCCATTAATAATCGTTTGTTGCTTCAGTGTCTGTTTCGGGCTCTGCGGCTCTTTCGGCCTTAAGCTCATCGAGCGTTCTGATTATTGTGATGTATTTAACAATATCAACCATACCGTCACCCTCATCGGAAGTAATTCCAAAGGTGATATATCTTGAATAACCCTCAAGACGCATTTTGACGGTGTCCGAATCAGCAAAAAGCTCTGCAATCTTCTTCGCTTCTTCGAAAGTAATCTTAACGCTTATAAACTCTTCTCTTACGCTGCCTTCTGTTTCGCACTCTCTGTCATTGTAAGTCACATCGATTTCAACGCTTCCCTTTTCAGTGCTGAATTCAACTGTTGTTGCGTTAACGGGAGATTTATAATCGTAGCTGCTTACTGTTTCACGAGTAAGAATTGCAAGAAAAATTGAGTTATCCGAAGGGTCGCTCTTTTTCTCTGAATAATAGATAATAACAAACGGGTCGCCTGTTGTCAGTCCGTCATCCTGTGAATGTGCGTGCGCCCAATGATATCTGGATGTGTTGTCTTCATCCCAATAGATTAAGTCGTTTGCCTCATCGAGCATAGAATTTTCGATTTTGTCAAGGATTTCAACTACTCTTTCGTCATCCTTATCGCCAAGAAGCAATCTGTATGCACCGGCTTTATCGCCTGAATCATAGAGAGCATCTGCCTCGTTGATTCTTTCTGTAAGAAGAGCTTCTTCTTTAAGCTCCTTGGTTTTGTCAACCTGATATTCGGCGTCCTTAAAATCTTCAATCTCTTCAAAGAGGCTTATTGCCTCATCGTATTTGCCCTGCTCAACAAGCTCCGCTGCTTTGTTATATTTTGAATTGGGGATAAAATATGTAAAAGCCGCAACCGCGCCCACAATTGCAAAAATAAAAAACAGGAAAACGGCAACTATTGTTATTATAATCACTGCCACCTTCTTGCCCTTCTTTTTGGGCTTAGGGGCAGGTTGAGGAGCAGGAGGCGGCGCAACAGGCGGATGATAGCCGTTAGGCCGGTATCCCTGCTGAACAGGCTGCTGAGGCACGGGAGGCGCATAGCCGCCGTTGCCCTGGGGCACGTTTGCGCCCTGCGGAGCAAATGTGGGATTAATCGGAGGCTGCACAGGAGGCGCATAGCTGTTTGCCGTCTGAGGTGCATAATGGTTTGCCGCAACGGTAGCATCCAGATCTGCTTCCTGAGGCACGTTTTCTGCCTGCGGAACAAAGGTTGCGTTTGACATATTCGCCTGCATTGCAGGGTATGCCGAAGAACCGTCAGCATTAAATACGGGGTTCATATTTTCTTCGTTCATTAATTTAACCTCCTTAAAATCACGCAAAAATCGCTCTGCATATAAATTCTTGGATATATTATATATGCAAAAAAATATTTTGTCAAATAAAGACGAAAAAAGCCTTGCTCTCAGTTAAGAAAGCAAGGCTTCTGATTTTGTGAGGGTTAATTATTTCATTGCCTCTTCGATTGCAACTGCGCAAGCAACGGTCATACCAACCATGGGGTTGTTACCAGCGCCGATGAGACCCATCATTTCAACGTGAGCAGGAACTGATGATGAACCTGCGAACTGAGCATCTGAGTGCATACGACCCATTGTGTCAGTCATACCATAGGAAGCGGGGCCTGCTGCCATGTTGTCGGGATGGAGTGTACGGCCTGTGCCGCCACCTGCTGCAACTGAGAAATAGTTAACGCCGTTTTCACCACACCATTTCTTGTATGTGCCTGCAACGGGATGCTGGAATCTTGTGGGGTTGGTTGAGTTACCTGTGATGGAAACACCAACGTTTTCAAGTCTCATGATAGCAACGCCTTCGGGAACGTTGTCAGCGCCGTAGCACTTAACGTCTGCTCTGGGGCCGTTTGAATATGCCTTTTCTTCAACAACCTTAACTGTTTCTGAATAGGGGTCAAACTCTGTCTTGCAATATGTGAAGCCGTTGATTCTTGAGATAATCATAGCGGCATCCTTGCCAAGACCGTTGAGGATAACGCGAAGGGGATTTGTTCTTACCTTGTTTGCGTTGAGAGCGATTTTGATAGCGCCTTCAGCAGCAGCAAAGGATTCGTGACCTGCAAGGAAGCAGAAGCACTCTGTTTCATCTGAAAGGAGCATCTTGCCAAGGTTACCGTGGCCAAGACCAACCTGTCTGTTATCAGCAACTGAACCGGGGATGCAGAATGCCTGAAGACCGATACCGATAGCGGCAGCAGCATCAGCAGCCTTAACGCAGCCCTTCTTGATTGCGATTGCGCAACCTACTGTGTAAGCCCAAACAGCGTTTTCGAAGCAGATGGGCTGAGTTTCTCTGACGATTTTGTCGCAGTCAACACCCTTAGCAAGAGTGATTTCTTTACATTCTTCGATTGAAGAAATGCCATATTCTGCAAGA
>JAZNDY010000244.1:0-5667 GCA_045588295.1 Acutalibacteraceae bacterium | reverse complement strand
TCAAGACCTGCCATTGAGCCGCTTCTGTCAAGGATAAATACGAGTTCTGTGATGTTGTTTTTCATTTACAATTCCTCCAAAAATAAAAATGTGGTTGCTTGGTTTCTCAACCTTACAACCACATTATAGCGATTTGTTTTATTCAATTGGTCGCCTGACGGGCGACATTTTATATTTTATCTGAATACCGGTAAACTCTTACATAATCAACAACAAAATCTGTCAGCGGCTCGGTGTTGGTTTCGATTGAAGCGCCGACCCAGCTTTCGCCTGCAACGCCCATTTCTCCGCCGACTTCAACAGAAAGAATAGGCCACTCTGCAGCCTGAGAAACGCCGCCGAAAGAGCTCCTGCCGGTTTCAATTCCGTTTATATAGAAAATATATTCATCTTCGTTCCACTCAAGACCGTAAGTGTTATATTCTTCATAAGGGTTATTGATAAAGATATAAGGTTCACACACGTTTTTCATTTTGTGGTCTTCAAAATATCCGTCATAGTGAAGATTGGAGGTAACACGGTATTTTTTATAAGAACCCTCGCCGTAAAATGCAGATTCAAAAATATCAATTTCCGTTCCGTCAGTGCCTTCGTTACCAACAGCGCCCACGCCGTCACACATCAGCCAGAACGCGCTCCACTGCCCGACACCTTTGGGTAAAATGCAACGCACCTCAAAATAACCGTATTTTTGTTCAAAACTGCGGCTTGTGTCAATGCCGCAGGTATACCACCCGGGCTGACCGTTGCCGTTATATCCGTCAGGAAAATATTCCGTACTGATATGAAGGTTGCCGTCTTTAACACGGGCAAAATCAAGGTTCCATAGTCCACCCTTGCGTATGGCTGTACCGCTGTCAAAGCAGTGACCGCCCCATTTTGAGAAATCAAGGCTTTCGCCGTTGAATTCATCTGACCACACAAGAACAAAATCATCCTCGTGAGGAACAGCGGGAAACGGCGAAAAAAGCGACAT
Source organism: Acutalibacteraceae bacterium (assembly GCA_045588295.1). Lineage (GTDB taxonomy): Bacteria > Bacillota > Clostridia > Oscillospirales > Acutalibacteraceae > CAG-177. The sequence goes on along the minus strand of JAZNDY010000244.1, from coordinate 4,691 downwards.
AACGAGGCTGAGAAAAAGGGCGAAAACAGATTTTATAAAGCTCATAATGATTCTCCTTATATTTTCAAATCAACAGCCCAACAGCACCTGGTCAAATTCAAACAGAGCTTCGTTTATCACAAAAACATCATAAACGCCCTTTTGAAGAAAATAGCGGATAATTTTATCAAAAGCAAAACTTTTTGAAAGCGTAAGACCTGCCGAAGCAAGCAAATCCTGTGTTTCGTCGAGAGTCAGTTCAAGGGCGATTGCAAATGCAACAGCGGTCTGCTTTGACGGTTTGTATGTATCGGGATAGCACTTGATTTTGGAGAATGTTTTCTTGTCAACGTTGGCTTTTTTATAGCATTCAACGTCGGTCATTCCTTTTGAATCGATTAAGTCAAAAAGTTTATATGCAAAGGGTTTATCCATTGCTTTCATATATTCTTCGAGGCTTTTATTCTTTGCTGAACTGTATGACGGCAACGGCATTGAAGCACACGGAGCAGCCATACGGCAAGGCTCACGCAAAGCCGACTCTCTTGCGCTTGCAGCTGCACTGTTACACTCCAAGTTACAAGCTTTGGCTTTTTCATCAGCAAAATCGCTGTTGAGCAGCTGCGTGATTTCATCAAAAATAACCTTGCTGAATTCATAAACCGAACGGTCATGAATACAGATAAACACGGTGAGCTCATGCTCAAGCAGGAATTCAGAAATAATCTGAACGGCAAACCTCAAAACTTTGTCTTTGGGATAACCGTAAGTACCTGACGAAATAAGCGGAACGGCAACGGTTTCACAACCATGGCTGACTGCAAGTTTAAGTGATTCAACATAGCAGGATCTGAGAATGATGCTCTCGCCCGCAAGTCCGCCGTGCCATACGGGTCCCGACGTGTGAATGATATATTTCGCATCGAGGTTATATGCACCCGTAAGCTTCGCAGTGCCGAGACCGAGAGGTCTGATTTTGCGGCATTCCTCATCAAGCATCGGACCTGCCGCGGTATGCACGGCAAGGTCAACACCGCTGTAACCCACCATTTCTTCGTTGGTGGTGTTTACAATGGCGTCAACCTTCATTGTTGTTATATCACGCTCTGCAATTATTAACGGCACTTATTTCACCTCTTCTTGGGTGTATTTATTTGTTTTCATAATCAACGTCAAGCGTTTCACCGTCTGAAGTTATAACAATGCTGCCGCAGATATCTGTGCGGTAGGTTTCATCGGTATATTTTGCAAGTCTTTTGGTGACTTCCTTATGCGGATGACCGTAGCTGTTATCTTCTCCGCAGCAGATTATGCAGATTTCAGGCGTAACTGCATCAAGAAACTTTTTGCCTGACGAAGTGCTTGAACCGTGGTGACCGACTTTAAGCACGTCGCTGTCAAGATTATAACCCTTTTCAACAATCTCGTTTTCTTCCTCTTTTTCTGCATCACCCGTAAACAGGAACGAGTTCTGACCGTGAACAAAGCGGATAATAACGGACATATTATTAAGGCTCTCGGCATCATTCGTGACGGGGCCGAGGATTTCAAATTCACTGTCACCAAGAGCATATGATGAACCCGGCTTTGCTTCAATCACCTTTGTGCCTGAAGCTTTAAGCTCCTTAACGGCGTTTACAAAAGCTTTATAGGTGCTGTTGGTGGGAGTCTGAGATTTGGTGAGTTTGGGCATAATAATGTTTTTTACATCAAACTCTTCAAGCACTTCCGCCATACCGCCGATGTGGTCTGAATGCTGATGCGAAGCAACCACATAGTCAAGCTCTTGGATATTATACGATTTGAGATAGTTGATAACCTCGGTTTCGTGGCCGTTTTCGCCTGCGTCGATAAGCATATACTGACCGTCGCATTCAATAAGCGCACAATCTCCCTGACCAACATCTATGTAATGCACCCTGCAACTGTTTTCTGCAAGCGGAGGCGTTTGCTCAAACGGATTTGACCACCAGCCGGCTACGCACCCCGTAAGCAACACCGTTGCCGCAACAACAACAGTTACAACGGCATAAATTATTTTACCTTTGGATAAATTTATGGTTTTTCCTGTTTTCTCAACGAGACCTGCTACCTCTCTTGCTGTTTTCTTTTTCATATTTTTTTCCTCTTTTATCGTTTATTGAGCGATTGTTTCTGTGCTGTGAGGGTGCATCTTTTGCAGACGCCCTGACCAGACATTTTTCACCGTTGCCGATGAGGTCGTGCCTGCCTGCTTTTCTTAGCGCTTCAATAACAAGATCTTTTTTGCGCGGGTCAAAATATTGAAGCAGTGCTCTTTGCAGAGCTTTTTCGTGAGGGTCTTTTGCAACATAGACCTCCTTCATTGTATATGGGTCAAGTCCTGTATAAAACATACAGGTTGACACCGTGCCGGGCGTGGGATAAAAATCCTGCACCTGCTCGGGTCTGATGCCGATTTTCTTAAGAAACAGTGCCAGCTCAACGGCATCTTTAAGCGTGCTTCCGGGGTGAGATGACATAAGGTAAGGCACAAGATACTGCTCCTTGCCCTCTTTTTTGCTGAAGCTGAAATACTTTCTTGAAAACTCAACGTAAGCTTCAATATGCGGCTTGCCCATTTTATCAAGCACAGCCGCAGAGCAATGCTCGGGAGCAACCTTAAGTTGACCGCTGACGTGGTTAGCCACAAGTTCTCTGAAAAACGTTTCGTCCTTATCGGCAAGCATATAATCATAACGGATGCCTGAACGGATAAACACCTTTTTGATTTTTGGCAGCCTGCGCACCTCACGCAGAATATCAAGATATTCCGTGTGGTCAGGTTTCAGGTTAGGGCACGGAGCAGGCGCAAGGCACTTTTTGCCCTTGCAAAGTCCCCTCTTTTCCTGACCGTCACAGGCAGGACGGCGGAAATTAGCTGTCGGGCCGCCGATATCGTGGATATATCCTTTGAAATCAGGCAGCTGCGTAAGAAGCTTTGCTTCATCTGTAACCGACTGCTTGCTGCGTGTTGTTATGTATCTGCCCTGATGAAATGCGAGCGAACAGAAATTACACGCGCCGAAGCATCCTCTGTTATGTGAAATTGAAAAACGAACCTCTTCAATACCGGGCACACCGCCATCTTTTTCATACATCGGGTGATAGGTACGCATATAAGGCAGGGCATAAACGGCATCAAGTTCTTCCTGCGAAAGCGGAATCGCAGGCTGATTCTGCACAAGCATTCTGCTGCCGTGGCGCTGTTTGATTGCTTTGCCTCTGAAAAAGTCCTGTTCATCCTGTTGGATACGGCACGAAACTGCATATTCTTTTTTTGAATTGCAAACGTTTTCAAACGAAGGGCATTCAGCACCGATATAAGGTGTTTCACGCACGTCAACGCTGTAGCAGGTTCCTCTGACGTCGCGTATATCCGAAACGGGCACACCGCTGTCAAGAAGCTTTGCAATTTCAACCATTGAGCGTTCGCCCATACCGAAAGAAAGCAAATCAGCCTGTGAATCAAAAAGAATGGAGCGGCGGATTTTATCATCCCAATAATCATAATGCGCAAAGCGGCGCAACGACGCTTCAAGGCCGCCGATAACAATGGGAATATCTCCGTAAATTTCTCTTATTTTATTACAATAGACAATAACCGCCCTATCAGGTCTGAAACCCGCCTTACCTCCGGGGCTGTAAGCATCCTCGCTGCGTTTTTTCTTTGCCGCAGTGTAATGGGCAACCATCGAATCAATGTTACCACTGCTAACAAGGAAACCGAGCCTAGGCTTGCCGAAACGCTTAAAATCGGCATCCGAACGCCAATCAGGCTGAGCAAGAAAAGCTACTTTGAAACCTGCATCTTCAAGCACTCGTGTGATAATAGATGCGCCGAACGAAGGATGGTCAACGTAAGCATCGCCGCTGACGTAAACAAAATCAGCGCAATCCCATCCTCTTGCGGTCATTTCTTCTTTTGTTACAGGTAAAAATCCGTTCATAATACCTCAAATTCAATCAGGCGGTCAATAGAATCAACCGCCTGTGTTAAAGTTGTTTTTTTAAAATTCGTCTGAACCTGCATAGTCGTCATCGTCACCGAAAACGTCATCAATGTTCGGTGCCGCGCCCTGTGCAAGCGCCTGCATCTCATACCACTGCTGTTTGGAAATGAGAACAGCTCTGGGCTTCGCGCCCTCTGAAGGACCGACAATGCCTTTTTCCTCAAGCTGATCCATAACTCGTGAAGCTCTTGCATAACCGAGCTTGAGCTTTTTCTGGAGCATTGTTGTTGAAGCACCGCCTGCGTTAACAACAACCTCGATAGCATCATTGAGAGCGGGGTCCCAATCGCCTTCGTCATCATCGTCAACTGCCTTTTTCTTGGCATTTTCAGCTTCAGCCGCCTTGTTTTCGATTTCTTTGATAGTTTCTTCGTTATATGTTGTGGTTGCCTGTGATTTGATGAACGAAACCACGTTTTCAACCTCTTCTTCAGAGATATAGCAACCCTGAACACGCAAGGATTTTGATGAACCTATCGGGCAGAAAAGCATATCGCCGTTACCAAGCAGTTTTTCTGCACCCATTGAGTCAAGAATGATTCTTGAATCTGTGGGCGATGAAACAGAAAGAGCGATTCTGCTGGGAATATTGGCTTTGATAAGACCCGTAATAACGTCAACCGAGGGTCTTTGAGTAGCTATAACCAGATGAATACCTGCGGCTCTCGCCTTCTGAGCAAG
>JAZNDY010000243.1:0-2066 GCA_045588295.1 Acutalibacteraceae bacterium | reverse complement strand
CTGTTCGGTGCTGTTCATATCAAAAGTGCCGATAAGCTCATCCAAAGTTGAATTAATAACCGTTCCTTTTGAATCAACAACGTTAATTTCGGTAACGTTGTATTTTGCCGCAAGACTGTCCAGCGGCACTTCGTTGTTGGTTTCATACTCTGAACGGATATCTTCCGTTATATTCAGAAGTGTTTCGTTGGATTTGCCTCTGACATCGGTGATAACGTCATTCATTGCGGAAGTGAAAACTTCTTTTGTTTCAATTTCAGCCATTCCGCTTTGAAGAAAATATGTAAAGGTGCTTGTTACCACACAAGCGATGATAATAAGCACAAGCAGTCTGCGCTGGAAGGTCTGGGAAATTTGTTCGTTCTTTTTACCGCGTATTCTTTCGTCTCTGTTAAGGAAAGAAACAACCAAAAGCGAAATACCGACAGCCGACGAATTGCCGATTATCATAGGGATTGTTGCACCTTTTACGAATTCAAAAGCGTATGATGAATCGTTCATATTTGTGAAGAAAATCATCAGCATATGCAGAACTTCACAAACAACCGTTATAAAAACACCGTAGCTCCAGGTAGGCCGTTTGTTATCAAACATATACCTGCGCAGAATTGCAGCAATAAAACCTGCAAGGATTGTTGAAACTGTGCAGGCAATTCTTGTATACATTCCGCCGCCCCAGAAAACGGAAAAGAAACGGTACAAACCGCCGATAAGACCAGAAATAATACCTGCAGGGCCGCCGAAAATAAGACCTGCGCAAAGAGGTGCCGCATCACGCACGTTAGCAACAGTGCCGAGAAGCTCAACACCATAGCTTGAAGCAAAAGCAGACAAGCCGCCAAACACAACACCGATTAAAATTTGCTTTGATACAAAGCCGAGCTTTTTGAAACCTGTTTTTTTGTCAAGCAAATAAAAAAGCGCAACAAAAACGCAGTTCAATAATATTGGGACCAGAAGTTTCATTCAAGCCCTCCTTTACTGTGTTAAATATAAGAAAAGAGTTTTTAACATATCCCATAATCCGCTTCCCATTGCATTGAGAAAAATGATAATAAAAACATATATCAGAATACTGCCGGGACTGATTGAGTTACGCGAAATGTTGAAATAAAAATTAAAATGCCCCTTTAAATTTATATCCCTGCTTTGCTGCCATTGATAGGTAACAATGTTTTTATCTTCAAATGACGCAGGAAGAAAGTTTTTATAAAGCTCTTCTTCAAGTCTTCTTATCTTATAGCAGGAAACATCGTTGATTTCATATTTATCAGCTATTGAGATTGTTACAACGGCTTTTTTGAGTTTTTGCCTGTGAAAAGCACCTACGCTGTTGATTTCTTTTGGGAGCAGCCTTGCTTCATTGATTCTGACCGAATAACCGTAGCTTTCGGAAACTATAGGTGACATAACCATATCTCTGATACGGGTTAAAAAGCTGCCGACTTTTGTGCGCTGTTTGAAAACTTCCGTAATGGATTTATGGGGTATGCGAAACAAAAAATAAACTTCATCATTATCGAGATATTCAAAAATCCCATCGAAGGAGATATTCATCAGAGTTCCTTTTGAAACAGGTTTAAGGCTGTAATCCACAGCAGAAACGTGAATGATATCAACTGTTTTGCCATTATATGCAATTTCTGATGCAACACCGTTTTTCTTATAATCAACAATGCACATACTGCTGAAAATCGCTCTTGAAAGGTTTTCATCTTTAAAGTTAAGTGAAACATCCTCTATTTCACTTTTATCAACCGAAAACGGAAAATACATATTAAGCGATTTGGTTTCTTTTATCCCTCTTATATGGATTGAAACATCCATATAGCTTTTTCCTTTGGGGTTGAACCAAATGTTAAGGTATATTGTGCTGGTATTGTCACCGTCAATCCAGAATGCCCAACCGTCATCGGCAAAAAGCTTGTTTTTCTTACTCTAAATTATCGCATCTCTCTGTAAAGAAAATTTTGTGTTACTTGATTTAATCAGTTCCAATTATTTTGAAAGTATATTATAACATAACAAACACAACAAAACAAATAGGCAAAATAAAAAATTTATTT
>JAZNDY010000242.1:0-2301 GCA_045588295.1 Acutalibacteraceae bacterium | reverse complement strand
ACGGTGCACGCACCTGCGTTATACACAAGGCTGATGCAACGGATGCAGTTAAGGCTGCACTCGGAGCAGATGCAAAGACTGCAATAAGAGGCGCTTACGCATACACGGTTGCAGATGCAGATGCGCTTGCGGCAGTTGAAGCAATTGATGGCGTAATCAAGGCAAGAGTTATTAAATAAGAAACGTAAACCATAAAAGGGTGGGAGAAATCCCACCTTTATTTTTTTGCTGAAATCATATTCTGAAAATGTAGTTTTTGGTAAAATTTGGTCAATATTCATTATTGACAAAAACATATCAATATGTTAATCTCTTATAAATATGTAAAAATGGGTAGTGTTGCTTATTATGATGCATACTACACAATGCTTAAATATATCCGACTGTAAATTAAGATGAATAATTGTTTTTGCCCTTTGGCAGAGGAGGACGTAAATAATGAAAGAATACCGTGCAGGAATAGATGTTGGTTCAACCACCGTTAAACTTGCCATTATCGACGAAAATAACAAGATTGTTTTCGGTGTCTATCGCCGTCATATGGCGCAGTGCCGTGAGGTGCTTGCTGAGCTTCTTAAAGAGGCTGTGGCAGAAACCGGAATCAAGAAACTCAAAATAAATATCACGGGATCGGGTTCAATCAACCTTTCAAAGTCACTCGGTATTCCGTTTGTTCAGGAGGTAGTTGCAGTTGCAACTGCCCTGAGGTGCTACGCTCCGCAGACGGATGTTGCAATCGAGCTCGGCGGTGAGGACGCAAAAATCATTTATTTCAAGGGCGGTCTTGATGAAAGAATGAACGGCGTTTGTGCAGGCGGGACAGGTTCATTCATTGACCAGATGGCGGCTCTTCTTCAGACGGATGCCACAGGTCTTAATGAGGCTGCAAAGGATTACAAGCAGATTTATCCGATTGCTGCACGTTGCGGTGTTTTTGCAAAGACAGATATTCAGCCGCTTATAAATGAGGGAGCTACAAAGGCGGACCTTGCAGCTTCTATTTTCCAGGCTGTGGTCAACCAGACAATTTCGGGTCTTGCCTGCGGTAAGCCTATCAGAGGCTGCGTTGCTTTCCTCGGCGGACCGTTACACTTTATGCCTGAGCTTAAAAATGCTTTTATCAGAACACTTAATCTTACAGACGAAACTATTGCAGATCCCGAAAATTCACATCTTTTTGCAGCAGCAGGTGCCGCAATGACGGACAGAGGCGCTGAAGTTGAGCTTGACGAACTGATTTCACGTTTTGATCAGGGCGTTGAGGTATCGTTCGAGATGCCACGTCTTCCCGCACTTTTTGAAAACGAAGACGAATACAAAGAGTTTGTTGAAAGACACGGCAAATCAGTTGTGCCAAAGGCTGATATTTCAACTTACGAGGGTGATTGCTTCCTCGGAATCGATGCAGGTTCAACAACCACCAAAATGGTTCTTATCAGCGATGACGGTAAGCTTCTTTATTCGTTCTATTCGAGCAATGAGGGCAACCCCATCGAAACCGCTAAAAAAGCAATCGCTGAAATTTATGATAAACTTCCCTCAACAGCACGTATTGCAAGAAGCTGTTCAACAGGATACGGTGAAGGTCTTCTTAAAACTGCGTTCAACCTCGACGAGGGTGAGGTTGAGACAATCGCACACTGTACTGCCGCTTCATTCTTTGACAAGGATGTTGACTGCGTTCTTGATATCGGCGGTCAGGATATGAAGTGTATCAAGCTCCGTGACGGCGCTGTTGATACAATTATGCTCAATGAGGCTTGCTCATCCGGCTGCGGCTCATTTATCGAGAACTTTGCAAATTCTCTGGGCTACACAGCCGCAGAATTCAGTAAAGAGGCTCTTTTTGCAAAAACTCCCGTTGACCTCGGTACGCGCTGTACCGTTTTTATGAACTCAAACGTCAAGCAGGCACAGAAGGAGGGTGCAGGTCTTCCTGATATCTCCTCAGGTCTTGCTTACTCTGTTATCAAAAATGCACTTTACAAGGTTATAAAGCTTGCCGACAGTAAGGACCTCGGTGAACACATCGTTGTTCAGGGCGGTACCTTCCACAATCAGGCAGTTCTCCGTGCTTTTGAAAAGATTGCAGGTGTCAATGCAATCTGTCCCGATATCTCGGGCGTTATGGGTGCCTTCGGTGCAGCTTTGATTGCGAGGGAAAGACACAAGGGACAACAAACGTCCACCTTGCCGATAGATGAAATTTTAAAGCTTACATATGACACAAAAACAGTAAGATGCCAAGGCTGTAACAACAAGTGCTTATTGACGGTCAACACCTTCCCCGGCGGCAGACGT
>JAZNDY010000241.1:0-3795 GCA_045588295.1 Acutalibacteraceae bacterium | reverse complement strand
AGACCGCTTGGCCTCCGACTTTTTCCGAAGCGGATGTAAACGTGCCTTTAACTCTGGGCAAAAACGCATTCAGCGGTTGCCACGGACTTGTTAACGTTGATTTTGTTGACCTGCAAAGCCTTGACGACGGAGCTTTTAAGGGTCTTAAATCATTGAGTGAAGTCAGAATCAACAATCTAAAAAACGTTCCCAAAGGAGCTTTCAACACCTGTGAGGCACTTGAACACGTTCATCTGCCTGATGCGCAATTCGTTGACTCAAACGCATTTGAAAACTGCGCAAGTCTGACTGTTGTTGAAATTCCGAACGCTGTTACGGTTTATTCAAATGCATTCACAAACTGTGATTCACTGCGCAACCTCAACCTTGAAAGCGTAACAAGCTTTGAGGAAGAAGCATACACATCAAACATTTTGCCTCCGCTTCCTGAAAATCTGAGCATTTTCAATGCGCCCAAGCTTGAAAGAACACCCGCAAGAATGTTTGTTAACTGCCGCAATATTTCGGTAATAATCCTCAGCGGTGCAAAGGATTTGGGTGCAAGTTCATTCAACGGCTGCAAAAGCCTTTTTTACGTTGATATACAAAGCGTTGAATATATAAGCAAAGACGTTTTTGGTGACTGCAAAATCACCGCAATTGACGCAAGAAACCTTGTTTCAACAAGCGCCTTGCCTTCTGACAGCGGTATTGTTCTTTCAAACGCCTTTGTTGAAGCTCAAAGCTCGGCAGAAAACCTGACCGTTTACGGCACACCCGGCACTTACGTTGAAAGATATTGTAAATACAAAGGTTATAATTTCATCGGAATACCGATGATTTATAACGACTTGCCCGACTATATCACCGAAAACAGTGAAATGGTAACGATATTTGCCATCGGATTTGACCTTGAATATCAATGGTATTGGAACAGCAAGAATTCCACCGTTGGCGGCACACCCATAAGCGGCGCCACACAAAGCTCTTACACCTTTACACAGGACGACACGGCGCCTTATTATTACTGCGAAATCACGCATTATGACGTTGATAAGCAAGTTATAATTTACAGTGATATAATCATCAAGGACTCAACGCCTGCAGATTTAACGGCATATAACGAAGCTGTTAAGGCTGCTCTGGCCGTTGACAGAAGCCTTTATAAAAACATTGAAATTCTTGACGCGGCACTTGCGGTTGACGTTTCAGACAGATATTCGTGCGAGCAGGATTTTGTTGACGCACAGACGCAGGCAATTTATGATGCCATTGCCGCCCTTAAATGCAACGGAGTTGAAAAACTGGTAATCACCGTTGCTTCATCAGAAATAAAGGCTTTTGAATTGTTACCGCTTAACTATATGGTTTACCCTGAAGAAGCAAACTATGACGGCATTAAATGGAGCTGCGAGCAAAACAGAAACGTTGTTTTGCTCAACAAAAACGGTTACGTCAGATGCATAGGTCCCGGAGAAGCGATTATAAAAGGTGAAATAACCAACCCTGACGGCGAAGTTATCAGCGCAACAATAACAATTAACTGTGAAATGAACGCTGTTGACCGTTTGCTGGCTTCACTTTTCAAACCGTTCTGGCTTCTGATTTATGCAATGTCAGGTCAGAGACTGAATTAAAAAAACTCAAAACAAAAAGCGGCGCACTCAAAACAGAGTGTGCCGCATAATTTATGGCTGAACGGGTACGGGGTGGTCTTCCGAAACGTGTTCGATAATTATAAAATTATTACGAGCCGCATAAGCCCACTTCATTCCGTAGATTTTGCAGGCAGCATCAACAGGCATATAAAGCTGGCCTTCAAAGCCTCTGAAAACCTTTTTGCCGAGGTTGACTTCTCCTTTATCAGTCAAAGCAATCTCGCTGTTTTCGGTGAATTCAGCGCTTCTGCCGTAAACCGAAGCTGTTACCTTGCCTTTTTCGCATTTAACCTCACCGCCGATAAATCTGAAAAGAACAGCTACGGGAACAAACCATTCGCCGTCTTGCATAACGGGAGGAGTTGAGCTTGCGCAAAGACCAAGGTCAACGCCTTTATAAAACATTCTTGTTCTGCCCTGACCGAAAATGGGAGCAACACGGTAGGGTCTGATTTCATCCTTATCTTTGTCTATAAGGCATTCATCGGCAATTCTGCCATCATCAAGGTTTGCAACAAGGCTCATCTTGCCGCCGTTAACCTCAACAAGTGCAAACATACTCACGTGTTCTTCCTGCGGATAAAACGAGCTGTGCCAGACCTTATCGCAGGTTTTTGTGCCGGGCGGATTGCTGTGAGCGTTACCGAGTTCATAATGGATTGTGCCCTGCGACGGTCTGTCAAAAATCTCTTCATTCTTTATCGGAAAGCTGCGTGAAAAATTATGCTCGTGACCCGAAAATAGAATATCAAGCTTTTCCATACATTCACGCATCATAGGATAAGCGTCGTCATTGGCAAGGTTGGGACCCGAATAATAAATCGGGAAATGGTAGCTGCCGAGTTTCCATGTTTTTTCAGTTGAATCAAGGTCTTTTGCCGCCCAGTCGTTAACAAGCTCGGGCTCATTAACACCGAAAACAACAAAATGAGCGTTACCGTAATCAAACGAATAATTTTCTGTCTGCCAACCCTCAGGGCCGTTTTTGGGGTATGAATATTCAAGCTGCGCGTTAAAAAATTCAGCAGGCTCTGCGTAATATCTGCCAACCTCATCAGGGAAATATTCTTTGAATCCCCTGTTATCGTGGTTGCCGCAACACATCATATAAGGTATATGCTCCACAACGCCTTTAACGCCCTCAAACATTGCGTTCCACTGAATTTCGTGCTGACCGCAGTTTGTGTTATCACCTGCAGTTAAAATAAACTTAACGTCAGGGTGCTTTGCAAGAATATCCTTGAGGAAAGCGTTCAGGCGGGAATAATCAGGGTTATAATGGTCATCGTCCTTCTGATGGTCAGAAATAACGATAAATTTGAAATTATCAAGGTTATCTTCCTGCGTGTCAAAATAAAACTCTTCACTGCGGTTTTCGGCACTGCCGCAGGTGTAATAATATCTTGTGCCGGGTTTTAAGTTTTCAGGCTTCGCCCAAAAAATATTGCTTGTGTTAACGTCACTCTTAAACGGCTTGACAATTGCTTTGGCAACCTGCTTTGAGCCACCTTTTTCATAATATTCAACGTAACCCTCGCTCACATCTGCACTTGCGCGCCAGGTTACGGTCATTGTATATCTTGCATCACCGTTGATGCTGACCATAATATGGTCAGGTTTTTTGGTTGCAAACCTGTAATTAGGTGTTCTTTGCATAATTAAACCTTCTTTTATTTTTATTTTAACGTTATTCTGAAAAGCCTTGCGCCGTGGCTGTTAACGTCGGCTGAAAATTCATCGCTCGTTACTGCGTATTCTTTATGCGCCCACATATCCCAAACAGAATATTCACACCCTGCAAGCGCAATATCAGAAATATCAAAGCTGATTTCGCGCAAATCATCATCAGTGTTGAAAAGCGCAACGTATTTGCAACCCTCACCTTTTGATGCCCAAACGATTTCGCCTTTGCCGTCTGTTTCGTTGCGGCGGAGCTGTTTTGCACCGCTTGAGTTTTTGAGCATATCAATCAGCTCTCTGTTCTGAAGCAGAGAGAGCGTGAATTCATCGTTATCGCGCATTTCGCCGCCAATCATAAGCGGTGAACGGAAGATGCCCCAAAGAGTCATCATTGTTATCTGCTCGTCACGGGTGAAACGGGTATATCTGGCGCGGTATTCATCAAGCTTTTCCGTAAGCTGAATTCTGCCTACCGGGA
>JAZNDY010000240.1:0-3660 GCA_045588295.1 Acutalibacteraceae bacterium | reverse complement strand
ATTATACATTTCTTCGGGATTTTTGAAAATTTCTTCAAGTCTTCTTACGAAGGGAGCAACCTCGCCGAAGTCAACTGCTCTGTGGTCGAAAACGAGGTCGATAGGCATTTCCTGGCCGACAACAATAATATCGTTGCCGTTTTCATCCTGCTTGACAACGGGCTTTTTGATTGCAGAACCGATGCATACAACAAAAATCTGGGGAGGAATGATTGAAAGAAGAGCAACTCTGCCGGGGATACCTCTTGTTACGGAACCGATGTTTGAAACAGTAACCGTGCCCTGCTTGATATCAGCAGCTGTGAGTCTGTCTGTTTCGGGAATAGCGTTATATTCTTTCTTCGCCTTGCCCTTAAGAGTTTTAATCTTATGCTTGCCTGTTTTTGCACCGATAAGGCGAAGAACAGCCTGCTTGATTTTGCCCTTCTTGAGCTTTTCAATCGTATCATTGAACGAAACAGAGAACATAACCTCTGTCAGATCGGTGTTGCCGATTTTTCTTGAAACGTCAGCGATATACTCTGTGAGCTCAACAAGGCTCTTGTTGCCGATATCGTGAAGGTTGATTGTCATCATTTCGCCGTTGGGCAGAATCCAGGTCATACCTGCGTGGATTTCGTCCCACTCAGTAATCTCGCCTCTTACAAGCTTGCGGTTGAATTTGATGTGAGCATTAAGCTGAGGAGCAGCCTTAAAGCCCTCTGCAAGAGCCTTGAGAACGATTGTGTTAACGGTGATTTTAACGGGGAATTTGCCCGATGCGTTGAGCTCCTTAACAACGTTGAGGAACTTTGTAACTTCAGGCTCATAGATATAAGAAATGTGCGGGATTGTTTCCCAGCTTTCAGCTGTCATATTTGCAACGATTTTTCTTGCAATACCGAAATGTGTTACTTTTGTAGCTTTCATTTTGTTTGCCTCCGTTTTATAAAAAATTGCATTTACACAGTAATTTTACCATATTGTTGTTTGCGTATATTTCTAAACAAGAAATATACGGCTTCCCCGTTGCTTTTTTTTCAATAAAAAAGGCTGTTCCGCAGGCTTTACTCTTCGCAGAACAGCTTTTGTCTGATTATTTATTTTCTTCATTTTTCTCTTCGGGTGACTTTTTCTCAACAAAAACAGGGTTTTCCGTTATGCCGTGAGCAACAATATCCATAAGTTTATTGTTGGCTTCTTCAAGGTCATCGCCAACGGTTATCGGCTCAAAAAATTGGATTTTAAGACCTTTTTTAAACGGCTTATACTTACCCGTGATTGAAAACGGAACAATTCTTGAGCCTGTTTCCTGAGCCATTTTGACCGCGCCGAATTTGAACGGAGTTACGGTATAGTGTTTCTCGTTATCAAGCTTAACCTTGCCCTCAGGAAAAACGCCTATAACCTTATCGTCATTCAGCACTTCAACAGCAGATGACAGCGCCGCTTTATCTTTTGAGCCTCTGTGCACGGGAATGATGCCAAACGGCTCAAAAATGCGTTTATAAGGCGGCTCAAGCAGCTCGCTTTTTGCAAGAAAGTGAACAACTCTCTTTGTTGACGCCGCAACGGTCAGGCAGTCCAGCGCGCGCACGTGGTTACCTGCCAAAATAACTCTGCCCTCTTGGGGAATATTTTCCTCACCGACAAACGTGGGTTTAAAGATAAACCTGTATATTTTATCAAGTTTGTTTCTGTGTTTAACGTATGCTTTGGGCTCGTTCATAACGGCACCTCCATACTTTTGGTTTTCTTTCGCATAATATTATATATGTTCGCGTCAGATATGTCAAACCCGAAAAGCAAATAAAAAACAAAAATCCGCCGGAATTCTGTGATTCCAACGGTACAATCTTCTTATAAAAAGAGAAATAGCCCTTGACTGATGTTTCTTTACACAATCAATCAAGGGCTATTTCTGAGAACTCTTAATATCTAACATCTTTGGATAACCTCTCTTTCTTGATATTGTCCAATCTTAAATTATTCGGTTTATGATTTCCGCTTCTTTTAAGATTGTGGCGTAAGACCTTTTGGCTTTAATTTGTTTTTTGTTTGGGTTTTGATGTTTTTTGTTTTTGTTTTATTAAAGCTTTTAAGATCTTTTGGTTTTTACCTTCTCATCGGTATCACCCTTTCCTTGACTATAATATAGCACAGATTTTTGCGGTTTTCAAGACGGAATTTTGTACAAAGTTGATATAATTTTATTGTTTAATTCGCAGATTTTAGCTATTATGCTATAATTTTTTCCACATTTTTATTGACATTGATTTCCGTTCGTGTTATTATTAAACTGTTGGGGGTTTATAAAACTCCTGTTTTTTTGCTTTATTGCCCAGACATATTGTTTTATATAACACATTATTCATACAAAGGAAAAAACTTATGATTTCTCCCATCATCGCCAATTTCATTTTTAACCTTATACCTACAGAAATAAGCGAAGCTGTTATAGGTGTTATAGGCACTGCGCTTTACTCATATCTTATTGTCATTGCCA
Source organism: Acutalibacteraceae bacterium (assembly GCA_045588295.1). Lineage (GTDB taxonomy): Bacteria > Bacillota > Clostridia > Oscillospirales > Acutalibacteraceae > CAG-177. Next base: position 1,175 of record JAZNDY010000240.1, on the reverse strand, counting down.
ATATTACAGCTTTGATATTTCCTTTTATTCAACAATAAAGATTCAGCAAAATATTAATAACAGATATGCCAAAAGGCGGAGCTCGAGCTCCGCCTTTATTTTTTGTTATTCACTCTGATTTTGCTTTTTGTTACCGCGCTTTGAGTTCAACCGCCACAACCTCGGGGCGGTTGTTTAATCTGACGGGCATAAGGCTGTTGCCGATTCCCCTGCTGATTATCATCTGCGAATTACCCGAAGCAAAATATCCCGAATCATATTCGGGAAACAACCCCTGGTTGGGCACAAACACACCTCCGACAAACGGAAGCCTGAACTGTCCGCCGTGAGCGTGACCGCACAAAACCAGATCTGCGTTGTGCTTTGCATAAACCTCAAAAATCTCGGGTCTGTGAGCAAGAAGAAGAACAAAATCTTTTTCTGAAATCTCCAGCTTTTCAAGCTCTTTGTCAGCAATATCATCATATTTTTCCTGTATTTCTTTTACCGCAAAGCTCGGGTCATCAAAGCCTGCCACAGTAATTTTGGCACCGTCTTTTTCAATCTCTGTGCATTTGCCGTCAAGCACCGTCACGCCTGCCGCCTCAAGACCTTTTTTCAGCTTTGAATATTCCGATTTAACTCTTGCTTCGTGGTTACCTGTAACAAAATAACAGGGCGCAATTTTTACCGCGCGGTTCACAAAGTCCAGCGCAGTATCAACGTCTGTTCTTCTTGAGTCAATCAGGTCGCCTGTGATAACTATGATATCAGGCTCAGACTTCTCAAGAAGGCTGATTACTCTTTTGTGGTCCTTGCCTAAACGGCAATTATGAAAATCAGAAACCTGCGCAACAACAAAGCCGTCAAACTGTTTGGGAAGCCGTGAGCAGACAACGGTTGTTCTGTTCAGCTCAGGCACAATGTTTGAATGCACAACTCCTGCAACAACAGCGGCAGTGAGAATTGCCGACGTTATAATTATCGCCTTCTTTTTCAACGTTTCACCCACTTATAATTTATAGTATAAACATTCTTACCGATAGATTGTATCATAACAAACCGACTTTTGCAATCAATAAAGATCAGGAAACGCAACATCATTGTTTGCAATTGTTTCCGCATCACACACTGCAGGGGGATCTTCGGTCTGCTTTCTATTGCTATCGACTTTCGGGCATCGCTACAGATTCTTT
>JAZNDY010000239.1:0-7397 GCA_045588295.1 Acutalibacteraceae bacterium | reverse complement strand
GCACCGAGCTCAAGCAGACCGTATTCAAGCGGAACGGTAACTTCACTCATTCTGACGTTGATTACGGGTGCAACGGGTTCTGCCTTTTCCTGCGCCTCAAGGATGAGCCTTGCAAATTCATAGCCAAGTTTTTTGCATCTCTCATAGTCCACAACTCTCGGGTCTTCTGCAATCTGAGAGTTTATTTCTTCAAGAATTTCAGGTGTTTCAACAGCGTTTGTGTCAACGGAAATCGGTGACTGCGCGCCCTGAATAAAAGCAAAATTCATACCTGCCGCATTGATTTTTTCTTCAATATAGTGAGGAAAATCTGCAGAAAGAAGCTTTGTTGCTCTGTTGATTGTTGTGGGATGTGCACCGAGGTTAGCAAGCACGGTAGGTGTTGAATCAGCAGCATCGGGCACAAACTTGAAGCAGGCAATAACGTGCTGATAACCCTCCATATCATATCTCTTGTTGAAGATATAGCCGTATTCGTCATCCATATAATTCTGATTTCGTTCGCTCTTGCCGATGGTTGCGGTTTCAAAATAGTAAAGCTCGCCGCTTTCCATATTGGTGTAAGCTTCAACAATCGCATCAGCTGCACCGTTAATCATAAGCTCGTGAAATTCACCGTCAATGCTTCTTGAAGGCTTGAGAAAAGGAAGGAATGAAAAGATATTTCTGAAAACTGTCAGAATAAGCGGCTCCAGACCGAAACCCTGTGTATCGATAACCGTATGGCAATGAGTGCTGTTGATATTTATTGCAACAATGTCGCTTTTAATACCTGCATCGGCAAGCTTTTTTTCTGCTGCCGCACGCATCTGACGCACGTCATCATTGCAGACGCCGATGCCGTCTATTGTAACCATAACAACGGTGCCTCTGCCTGAATTATCGTTAATTGCAACGGCATTTGCGCCCTGGTCATCATAAACGCCGTTTATCTTCTGGGTAAAATAACCGCCCGTGTAATATTCCTTTGAGCCGTCTTTAAGGTTTTCCGGCACCATGCTCGCTTTGCCGAAACCGAGATGCCATTTTGCACCATCGGCAGGAGCATCAAGAAACGTTTCCGTGCCCTCATAGAAATTGGCTCTGTCGCCAGCATAATACTCTTCAACGCTGTCAAAATTCTTGGGAAACAGTGCACCAAAACCCATAAAAACTGCATTCAGCAGAGTGTTGACAGCGTTTGTGGCAAACATTATTCCGCTGTTATCAGCCGCAGGTGCTTCGTTTGCTGTTGCAAAAACAGTACATCCTCCAAGCATAATAACAACCGCCATAAAAGCCGAAAGTGCTTTTTTTAGTGCTCTTGTCATAATTCTCTCTCCTTGTAATCTGAATTTTTGCAAGGTCATATTTTTATTTTAACATTAAAAAGAATGAATGTAAATGATTTTTACTGAAGTTTTTAATTGATAACAAAACAACTCCTTCGTCGGTCATCCGTCGGAGGAGTTGGTGCTTTAAATTACAGAAAAATTTTATGCTGTTCGCTTAACAAAATTAAATTAAATTTTCACCTTTCCGTAAAGGCACTTTGTGGCTTCTTTTTCAATGACCAGACCGCAGTAATTGCACATTATGCATTTCGCTTGTTTCTGACCGTCAATAAGTTTGTTAACAAGCTCAGGCTCACAAATAAACGGTCTGCACATAGAAACGTAATCAGCCTTATGAAGCTCAAGAATTTTCTGCATATCATCAACCGTATGAATACCGCCAACAACAATAACGGGAATTGAAACGTTTCTTTTGATTAAAGCCGCATTTTCAACGTTGAAATTTTCAAGCGGTGACGGCTGTTTGATAAGCGGATTAACAAGGTTAGCCGCAGGCAGAGCGATTTTTTTGAGTATATCGGGGAACGATGCGCACGGCTCTCTGTATTTAAAGACAGCATCCATGGGCATAAGTTCACTGCGCATTGTGTTCATTCCGTCCTGAACCGTGCCGCAGGAAACCTCAATAACGTCGCAGCCTGCAGCTTCAAGGCGTTTGCAGATTTTAACAGACGAAGCAATATCCATACCGCCTTTTCTGTTATCCTCTGCGCTTAATTTTATCCACACGGGCAGATTTGTTTTCTCTTTTATGCCCTTAATAATCAGCTCAACCGCCTTACAGCGTTTGGCAAGACTGCCGCCCCATGCATCACGCCTTCTGTTTCCGTATTTTGAAAGAAAATCGTGCAGAATATAACCGTGACCGCCGTGAAGCTGAACGGCATCAAAGCCTGCCTTCTCTGCTCTGACTGCCGCCGAAACAAAGTCGTTAATAATCGCTCTTATCTCGGCATCCGTCAGCTCTTTTGCCTTATCGGGATAAAATGCGTGGAGCACGTTTGTGGGCGCAACCTTCTGCTCACCTATCTTCTTTGACGAGGTCTGTCTGCCGCAATGCGCAAGCTGCAAAACAATGGGCGTGCCGTTGCTGTGAACGGCATCAGCAAGCGCTTTGAAGCGATCAATCACACTGTCATCATATATTTTAAGCATATTCGGGTAAGGAGACACACCGTTTCTGCTGACAGCCGCATAGCCTGTAATAATGCAACCTGCACCGCCTTTGGCGAGGCGTTCATATTTTGCAATAAGCTTCTCATTCGGTGCGCCGTCTTTATCGGCAATACCGTCGTGCGTGGCACTGCGGATTATTCTGTTTTTAACCTCAATACCCGAAATAAACGATTTTTCAAACAGCATATCATTCACCATCCTGCGGATAAGTAACACCTGTCATTTTTCTGATTTCATCCATCTGACGGGTAATATATAGTGTCTGGTCGGGCGTAACAACGGGGCTTTCAGTCAGACCGTTTGCAACGCATTCGCAGAAATGCGCAATCTGCTCTTCAAAACCGTTACCTGCATAAGGAGTTGCAATTGTTTCACGCTCACCGTTGTTGAAATAAATATCAATCTCCTGCGGAGCATAGAATCTGCGCAGATGAGCATATCCCTTGCTGCCGTAAACGTAGCCCTCGTTTGGTTTACGCAGAAGAATCGCACTTGAAATATCGGCAATCGAACCATTTTTATATTTCATAATCACACAGGTGTGGCTGTCAACTCCGCCGTAAAGAGAAGCCTCTGCATCGATTTTTTTAATTTCTCTGCCAAGATACCAGCTTGCAAAATTAAGGCCGTAAACACCAACGTCAAGGAGTGAACCGCCGCCGTTTTCAGGTTTAAAAACGTGGTGACCCATTTCATCCTCATCCATTGTGTAGCAGAATTTGCCCTCAACGCCAAGAATTTCACCGAGCACGCCGTTTTCAACAAGTTCAAGCATTTTAAGTGTGCCCGGCACAAGCCTTGCCCACATAGCTTCCATAAGCAAAACGCCGTTTGCTTCAGCGCAGGCAAACATTTCTTCAGCCTCTTTTGCATTAACCGCCATAGGCTTTTCGCATAAAACGTGTTTACCGTTATTCATCATAAGGCAGGAACAGCCTATGTGACCCGAATGGGGAACTGCAATATATGCTGCATCGATAACGTCTGACTGCGCCATTTTTTCATAACTGTCAAAACGAACGGGAATATCAAATTCATCGCCGAACTTTTCTGCGTTTTCTTTTGTTCTTGATGCAACGGCAACAAGCTCTGCACCCTCAACGTTTTTAACTGCCTGTGCAAAACGGTGAGCAATCGTGCCCGTGCCGACAATGCCGAATCTTATTTTTGTTTTTTTCATTTATTCTCTCACCAATCTCCATTTTTGCTGTCTGATGCTGCAGGGCATATCCTCACCGTCGTTAGCATAAAAAACGGTGAGCAATTCTCCCCCGTCAAGCTCAATTGTTGACGGATATCCGAGGTCATCTGTTGCAAGATTTTCACAAATCGGAATATCAGTCTGCCAACTGTCACCGCCGTCAAGGCTGACCATTGCCATAATGCTGTAAGGCGGCTTACGTCTGCCGTAAGCAGAAACAAGCTCACCTGTTGAAAGCAGAATAAGGTGAGGCGGAGCACCGCCCGTTTCATCAAGCAGCATAACGGGTTCAGACCAGGTTTTGCCGCCGTCATACGAAACACTCTGAAAAACAGTAAAAAGCTCTTCTTCGCCACCGTCAAACAGACCCGCATTTTCGCCTCTGATATGGCAAATCAGCTTGCCGTCGGGCATTTCAATCAGATTAGGCTCGTTAAGAACAACGTTTTTATCAGCACAGGTTATTTTGCCGATAAACTCGGTTTTGCCGTTTTCAGTGTCAAGGCGATGCACTTCAACACCTGCAAAAATATCCTCAAACCTTGTTCCTGCCCATAAAACGGTGCCGTTTTTCAGTTCAACAGGGCCGTGGGGCGACGTTATGGGCGAGCGGTGAATGCCGCCGAACGTTATGCCGCAATCACGGCTGATTTTAAAAGTTGCACCAAGATATTTTTCTTCATCCTCGGGTGTTATTGTGTCTATATAGCTCTGCACATATTTGTTGTCTTGGTTATAGTCCCTCTGCATTTGGGCGGAATTATTAAACGAAGTAACAATAACACCGCTGTTGCCGAAAGGACATATTCCGCAATCCCTGTCATCAAGCGGTGTGTCAATAACAGGTGCAGGCAAGCTGTAAGTTTCACCGCCGTCATCACTGTAAGAAATAACCGATTTACCGAACGGGCAAACGTGCTCAAGCCTGAAACCCGACGCACCGACTGCGATTTTTCCGTTTTGCAGGCGCACAACTGTTGGCCAGGCAAAATATGCGTGCTTGCCGTCAGGGTTAGACATAACTGTTTTTACCGCACCGATTTTCTCAATTTTCATTTTTATTCCCCTTTTAACAGTTTTTCTTTTTGCTGGCTGTTATACAGCTTTCTTGCCTCAAATGCGGCAAAAACAATGCACACAAGCGAATAAACCGCAAATATCAGATGCGGCAGAACGTTCGAGTTATCCCTTGCCATCTGTGCATTAAGCGCAATATTAAACAAACCGTTGACCACCATAAAAATCGGATATTCGATATAGGCAAACATAGTAAGAAAATAAATAAGTATACCGAGCAAAGTGGTTACACCGTCAAGATAAACGTAATCAGAGCCGACAAGCGGCAGAATTATCCACAGCGCTCCCAGAGCGGCGGCACAGCCGAGAGAAAGCACGGTCATTCGTTTGGCTCCGAGTTTGCGCAAAACGGTAGAGCTTCCGCTTTTATTTTTATTCCAGCGTATAAATGTTATAAGCTGAATAGGGAACGAAAAAAACAACGCTGAAAGAGCCGCGCCGTAAATACTGAAGCCGAAATAAACAACGGCATAAACTATGGAATTCAGGCTGCCGAGCAAGCTTGCAAAGCGGTTCACTTTTGACTGCAAAAGAGCAATCACAAGCGAAACGTAAAGCGGCATTATCTCAATAAAATTTTGCTTGTTATATATACCTGAAGCGGTAATTCCGACGGCGGTGCAAGCCATCAGAATAAATATGATTATTGTTTTGGCGTCGATTTTTTCTTTCACCTTGAACCTCCTGATATCCAATAACAAAATACTATCATTTTTATTCTGAAAACGCAACAGGTTTTATTGACAATAAGAAGAATATGGAATATCATTATATAAATTAACTGAAATTACAAAATAAGGAGGCTGCACCGTGTATAACATCAAACTCGGAAAAACAGGTCTCAGCGTGCCGACGGTTGCCGTTGGCTGTATGAGAATCAGTGATATGAATGAAAAAGAGATTTCAGCTTTTATTGACACCGCACTTGAAAACGGCTCAAATTTCTTTGACCATGCCGATATTTACGGGGGCGGCAAAAGTGAAAGCGTTTTCGGCAAATCTGTTACCCCTTCAATGCGTGAAAATATAATTATTCAGACAAAGTGCGGCATAAGACAAGGCAGATTTGATTTTTCATACGGCCATATTATTAATTCCGTCAACGGCAGCCTCGAAAGACTCGGCACAGATTACATTGACGTTTTGCTTCTGCACCGTCCCGATGCACTTATGGAGCCCGAAGAGGTTGCAAAAGCTTTTGACGAGCTGAAAGCATCAGGCAAAGTGCGTCACTTCGGTGTTTCAAACCAGAACCCTTATCAGATGGCACTTTTGCAGAGTTGCCTCGATATGCCGCTGTGCGTTAACCAGCTTCAGTTTTCAATTATGCACGCACCAATGATACAGGCAGGCATTAACGTGAATATGTATAATGATTCTGCCGTTAACAGAGATGGCGGCGTGCTTGATTACTGCAGGCTGAACAAAATCACAGTTCAGCCGTGGTCACCAATGCAATACGGCTTCTTTGATGGTTGCTTTATTGATAACGAAAAGTTTCCGAAGCTTAATGAAACGCTTGAAGCCATCGGCAACAAATACGGCGTTTCAAAAACAACCGTTGCCTTTGCGTGGATTCTGCGTCACCCCGCAAAAATGCAGCCCGTTACAGGCACAACAAACCTCACACGCCTTGCAGACTGCATCAAGGCAACAGAAATTTCACTCACGCGCGAAGAATGGTATGAAATATACCGCGCGGCAGGCAACATTCTTCCCTGATAAACCTATGAAAGGCTGATATAATATGAACAAAATGATTTCAGCTTCGCTGATGTGCGCTGACCTTATGAACCTTGAAGCAGGCATCAGAGAACTTGAAAAAGCAGGCACTGATTACCTGCACATTGACATTATGGACGGTGCGTTTGTGCCAAACATAACGCTCGGTTTTGACCTTGTGAACGCCATAAAAAAGGTAACGGATATTCCGCTTGATATTCATATGATGGTTAATGAACCGTCAAAATTCATTGACCGAATGAATCTTGATAAAAAAGATATTCTTTGCATTCACTACGAATCTGAAATTCACATTCTCAGAGCGCTTGAGATGATTAAGGCAAAAGGCTGCAAAGCAGGTCTTGCAATCAATCCGCAAACTCCTGTTGAAAACGTGCGCCACCTGACTGATTATTTTGATATGCTTCTCGTTATGACAGTCAGCCCCGGTTTTGCAGGTCAGAAGATGTTTGCCGGTGCAGAACTTAAAACAACACACGCACGCAAGCTTCTCAAAGAATGGAATTGCGAAGAAAAGCTTATTGAAGTTGATGGCAATATCAGCCTTGAAAACGGACGCAAGCTGAGCAAATGCGGCGCAGATATCTTTGTTTTGGGCACAAGTTCACTTTTCCTCAAAGATAAATCTCTGACTGATGCCGCAACAGATTTCAAAGCATATCTGGAGAGCTGACTATGTATAAAAATATAAAAGCTGCCGTTGTTGGCAGCATTAATATGGATTTGATTCTCACGGCGCCTCACATTCCCGAATGCGGTGAAAACGTTGTGGGCACGGATTACGGCTATGCCAACGGCGGTAAAGGCGCCAACCAGGCAACCGCCCTCGCCAAACTTGGCGCAAATGTAAAAATGATCGGCAAGGT
>JAZNDY010000238.1:0-2676 GCA_045588295.1 Acutalibacteraceae bacterium | reverse complement strand
AACTCTTAAAATCACAGCAAGTAACCAGAGCGAAAAGAACGTTTACGTAAGCTCCGTAACGCTCAACGGTGTTGCTCTTGACGGTTGCTACGTTACCCATGAGCAGCTTATGGGCGGCGGCGAGCTTGTTTTCGCAATGACAAACAAGCCAGGCAATTAAACACTTTTCCGGTCACTCCGTGACAGCTCCCTTCAAAGGGAACCAAAAAGGTTGGCTGTATTATCACAGGAAACTTTCTGCTATATGCAATGTAGGGCGGGATGCCCTCATCCCGCCGATTTAAATCATTATGCAACGCCTGCGGTGGCTTGTGGGCAAGCCGCCCTACACTTGTTAATTTCAAGCTCAATAAAATTAACGACCCTGCCGGAGTCACTCGGCAGGGTCGCGGTTTTGGGGGAAACGGGTTTTGAAAAAATCCGTTTTTAACTAATCATATAAGACCTGCGAGGTTTTCCAGAAGCATATCAAATGCTCCACGTGCCGCTGCCGTCAATATGTAGCCAAGCATGGCAAATTCCTGAATTATCAGCTCAATATACTGAATCACAATCATAATCATCCCCCTTTCCGATTAACAGAACTCATCGTAGGGTACAGCCTCTGTGCCGTCCCTAAAATCCGCGTGCCCTACACGCACGGACAGACACAGAGGTCTGTCCCTACACAAAAATCAGAACATTCCCGTTATAAATCCTCCGATATTTTCAAACGCAACGGTAAACAAACCAAGCACCGCCATAAATGCACCGTGCAAAGGCCAGGCGGCAAGTGCGCCAAGCACACCGATATCGTGAAATAAGGCTGATACTGTTTCAAAAAAACCCATAAATTTCTCCTTTTTATGACCAGAACAGTTTTGCCAAAACAGAGCAGACCCACTCATATGCATCGAGCATACCCGAATTCATTCCGCCGAAAAAGTCAACAATCCACTGCGGATAATATCCTGTCAGGCTTTCAATATGCTGGGCAAAATACCAGGGGCTGTTTATTATAAGCGCTAAAATTGATAACATATTTTTTCTCCCTTCACATTAACCGAAAATTGACATACCGAAAAGCAACGCAAGAAGCCTGAACATATAAATATAAGTGCCTATAATGCCCAGAGTTTCTTTAAAAAATTCTTCAACCTTTTCTTTGAAAGTCATATCTTCACGAACGTATGACGAATATTTTTTTGTGCCCGTGCCGATAACCGTTCCGTCAGGGTCAACAAGCTCTGCCGAAACCGTGCATTTGCCGTGAGTTACGGCTGTGATTTCAATCTCAACAGGTTCTCCTGATGCAGAATGTTTAACAGTCTCCACAGAGCAGGCATCGCTGTCGGTTTTCCACACAAGCTTTGCATCCCTGTGCTCACCCTTATAATATCTGACGTGCATTCCGACCTTGTCGCCTTTTTCAAGCTGACCGTAAGGGTTATCATGCTCAATTATTCTGCAATAAGCTTGCGGCTCTTCGCCGTTAAAATATTTATCGTCGCTCGCGTTGTCACTTATTCCGCTGCCGTAAGACGGGTTACCGTATTCAATCTCAACCACTTCGGTGTGCTCGCTGTTAAGGCGAAGACTTTTGAAAAATCTTTTTTCAACGTTTTTCCATTCAGCTTCACTGCCTGCATAACTGCACGCAAGCGTTGTTCCGTCTGCGTGAGTTGCCGTGAACGAGCCGAAATGATAATATTCAAGGCTCTTGGGCAGATTAACCCTGTAATACTGCCTGGGGTAACAGTCAAATGCATCGCCGCCGATACCCGTTACGCCCTCCGCAACGGTTATAACCCTGATATTCTCAAAATAATCATACCAGGGCGGAACAAGCGGAGACGAATTTTCCAAGCCTTTATCCGTTATATAATAAAACGCCATTTCGCCCTCACCGCTGATAACGATTTCACCGTCATCATAGAGTGTCCATTTAAGGTTATCGCCCTGCGCGCCGCAGATGCCGCTTGCAACAACGGCTCTTTCATCTTCTGCCGCAAATGCAGAGAACGGAATTGCCGTAAACGCAAGAATTACGCAAAGCACAATTGAAATAAGTTTTGTGAAATTTTTCATAATATTCCTCCTTGTTTTATGCTTTATAAAACCGTTCAAAAAGCATCGTTGCTCAATGAAACAGTTTATAAAATAAATCTGCTGTCCAAATCACCGAAGCCATCAACGTTGCGCCTTCAGAATAATCCTCCTATAATCTCAAAGCCTCTCATTATTCCTAAGCCTATTGCCATAGTGTTTAAAATGGCTCCCCAAAGAGGTACGGCGGCATAAAGAGCCACTGTATGTAACAAACCTTCAATAATTTCAAAAAATCCCATCCTGAACATCCTTTCATATTATGCTAAAATATAAACGCAAAAACTCCGCTTAAAGCTTCCATAAGCTTGTATGCACCGCCAAGAACAACCGCCTGAACGGGCTCGCCGATACCGTCGGGCAAGTATTCAAGCAAAATCAACAGCGGAACAATGGGTAAAAACGGCCCGAAAAACATACTGATTCTCCTTTCTGTTTATTCAAAACAGTTACCGAGCCAATTCCGCCAGCTTCAGCAAAAGTTCCATCGAATTTTCTGCAATCGGCTTGAGAAACGGAAAAAACTCGAAAAGATAAGCTAAAGGTATCATTGCCAGATGCATCAGCGCCATTGTAAAGTCGGAGGCCAAG
>JAZNDY010000237.1:0-3459 GCA_045588295.1 Acutalibacteraceae bacterium | reverse complement strand
CTCGGCAGTGCTGTTGCAGAGGTTATCGTTGAAGCCGGTAAGGGTTGCGCATTCAAGCAGCTCGGTATTCCCGATAAGTTTGCTCCCATCGGTCTGCACGAAGACATTATGTCTGCTCTCGGCATTGACCAGAACGGCATTATTGATGCAGTTCGCGAAGTTATGGGTAAGGACTTCGAACTCGACGACGACTGGGACGACGAAGCATAATTTGAGTTATTTTCACTTTCTCGGTTGGTCGCGTATAGAACTGCGAAAGCGAAACCAATCTCAAATTCCGAGATTAATTGAAAGGAATGATTTATATGGCTTCGAGAGAAGAATTTTTGACCAATAAAATTTTCCTTTGTGCCGTTCTTCCCCTTATCAAAACAATCGCTATGGATGACCCCAAGCTTGCCAAAAAGTTTGAGCACGCTCACGCAGTTATCCAGGTAAGCGCAAAAGACCCTGACGCCCCCAACGGCAAGTTTTCAACGCACTTTGTTGTTAACAGCGGCGAATGGGTTTGCCACACAGATAAGGTTGCAACCAATGCTCACATTGAACTTGAGTTCAAGAGCATTGAAACGATGAACGCTTTCTTCAAAGGAAACATCGGCCCCAAAACCCTCCCTGCAATGAAGGGTATTGCCAAGAAGCCTGCTGTTTTTGCAGCGTTTATGATGACTCTGCTCAAAATGTCATCTCTTCTTACGGCAAAAGAGGCACCCGAAGACGAGGAAACCAAGAGACTCCTTGTTAAGTGCTATTTCTACCTGCTTTCAAGCGGTATCAGCACACTCAACAAGCAGGGTCACGAAGAAATTCACAACTGGACCCTTAAGAGCCCTGACAGAGTTTATGCCTGGGCTGTTAACGGATACCCTGAAATTTCTGCATATATCCGCATCAAGGCAGGTAAGTCAAAGGCAGGCAGAGGCACTTACAAGCGCGCTCTTCCCTTCTTCACAATGCGTTTCGACTCCCTTGACAGTGCTCTCGGCATTCTGATGGGCACAGCTGATATGCTTGAATTCACAAAGGGCGGCCAGCTCATTATGGATGGCGCACCCGAATTCGGCGCTCAGATCGGCGCTTATATGATGATGGTCGGCGACTACGCACAGGGCTGATAAAAACAAAAAAATTACCGCTGATTCCCGTTTGGGAGTCAGCGGATTTTTTATTCGTCTATGTTTTTGACAGACGGCAGATTCCAGCGGAAAACCGTTGCCAGAATTCTGATTATCAGCACAGAGCCTGCGCCTATGAGCATTGAAACAGTTTCTGAAAAAACGTTGTATTTGAGCAGATAATAGTAAATTACTGCGCCGAAAATTGCGGCAAGCGCATAAACTCTTCTGCGCAAAATCTTCGGCACTCTGCCTGCAAGGATATCACGCATCACACCGCCGCCAACGCCCGTAAGCACGGCAACGAAAATTGAAAGAAACGCGTTGTCACCGTAGCCGCAGGCCGCCGCCATATTAATGCCCGTTATAACAAAAACAGCAAGTCCGAGAGAGTCAAATATGTTGATTACCTGCGAATAAACGTCAAAATGCTTGACGATTTTTTTGCCCAGAAGATAGGCTGCAACAAAAACAGCAACCGACGTTATGCCTGCCGTGAGCGCATAAACGGGATTCATAAACGCGAGGGGCGGCAATTGACCAAGAATGATGTCCCTCAGAATACCGCCGCCAACCGCAGTGACCGTACCGAGCACGATTGCGCCCAGAATATCCAGCTTCTTTTCAACCGCGGTTATAACACCGGTTATTGCAAAAGCGATTGTGCCGATTATTTCAATTATAAAAAGTATTTTATCAAAGCTCATTGGTTTTCTCCGATTTTTTGCGTTTGCGCAGGTCGGCAAAAAACTCCGTCAGCAAAGCGGAGCATTCCTCCTGCATAAAACCCGAAACAACCTCGGGCTTATGGTTATAAGGCAAATCAAACAGGTTGATGACCGAGCCGCAAGAGCCTGCCTTATAATCGCTTGCGCCAAAAACAAGGCGGCGGATACGGGAGTTGATTATCGCCCCCGTGCACATCGGGCAAGGCTCAAGGGTAACGTACATTTCGCATTCCCAGAGCCGCCAGCCGCCAAGCTTTTTGCAGGCAAGGTCAATGGCTTCAATTTCGGCGTGGGCAAGGGCGTTTTTGCCTGTTTCGCGGCGGTTACGCCCAACGGAAACCACCTCGCCGTTGCGGACTATCACCGCACCGACGGGCACCTCCGTTTCTTCTGCCGACAGCTTCGCCTGTTCAATTGCCAGCGTCATAAAATCACGGTCTGTCATATTATCAGCGGAGCTTGAGGGGCTCAACGTGCCAGATATCACGGGCATAATCGTTGATTGAGCGGTCAGCCGCAAACACGCCTGCGCCCGAGATGTTCATAAGTGACATTCTGTTCCATCTGTCCATATCCTTGCGGATTTCAACAGCATCCTTCTGCTTTGCTCTGTAATCCACAAAATCTGCAAGAGCCATATAGGGGTCGTGATGAATGGCAGTGTTGCTGATTTCACCAAACGTCTTGCCGCCGATACCCTTGTTGATAAATTCGATAACGCTGTGGATTTCAGCGTTATTGTTATAATAATTCATAGGCACGTAGCCGCTTCTGCGAAGCTCTGTTACCTCTCTTGTGTTCATACCAAAGATAATGATGTTTTCTGCACCGACTGCATCATAAATCTCAACGTTTGCGCCGTCCATTGTGCCGAGTGTGACTGCGCCGTTCATCATCAGCTTCATATTGCCCGTGCCGCTCGCTTCTGTGCCTGCAAGAGAAATCTGCTCGCTGATATCAGCCGCAGGCATAAGAGCCTCAGCCATTGTAACGTTATAATCCTCCATATAAACAACCTTGAGTCTGCCTTTAACGTCAGGGTCATTGTTGATGAGGTCTGCAAGAGCGCAGATAAACTCAATAATCTTCTTTGCGATAAAGTAACCGGGAGCCGCCTTTGCGCCGAAGATATAGGTGTGAGGTGTGAAATTGCCGTTGGGGTTAGCCTTGATTTCAAGGTAATTTGCAAGAATATTGAATGCGTTAAGGTGCTGACGCTTATATTCGTGAAGTCTCTTGACCTGAACGTCAAAAACAGATGTGGGGTCAAGCTCAATGCCTGTTTTTGCCTTAACGATTTTTGCAAAATTCTCTTTGTTTGCAAGCTTGATTTCGCCAAGCTTATCAAGCACAGCCTTATCATCCGCATAGTCACGCAGTTTGATAAGCTCTGCGCCGTTATAGATAAATCCGTCACCGATAAGCTCGGTCAGCAGGCTTGTGAGCTTGGGGTTAGCCTGGCAAAGCCATCTTCTGTGAGCAATACCGTTGGTCACGTTTGTAAACTATTCGGGCTCAAGAGTATAGCATTCATTGAAGATTGTATCCTTAAGAATCTGGCTGTGCAGTGCAGACACACCGATTACCTTGTGACAGTCAGCAACGCAAAGATTAAC
>JAZNDY010000236.1:0-2864 GCA_045588295.1 Acutalibacteraceae bacterium | reverse complement strand
GCAAAACCGCACAATTCAAGTTTTTTATAACCCGAATAAAATTCGTGCTCATCTGACGAAATATAACGGACATCGGACAAAGCACCGTCAGCAAGCTTTGCAACAAACCATTTGTGTGCAACGCCGCTTTTTTCTTTTCTGATGAAGCCCGTCAGATAAACGTTGCCTGCGCAATCAACCTCAACGCAGGTCAGCATCATATTGACTTCCTCTGAAAAAAGCCGTTTCTTCAAAGAAAAATCTTCCGTATCATATATCGAAAGAGCCGTTTTGCAGGAATCCGTGTGTCTTTCGATGTTATAAAGCTCTTTTCCGTCAGGCGAAAAACAAAAATTATCGTCCTGCGACCCGTCAACCTGTGAAAACCTGAACTTTTTAATCAGATTCAAATTCTTTAATGAATAAACGGCAAGCCTGCCTTCTGTTGATTTAACTGCCAAAACGTCACCGTCAGGCGAAATTGCGCAGTCATATGCATAGGTTAAATCTTTAAACACGGCAAGCTCAACGCCGCGTTTATCAAAAACATATACCGAACCGCCCGTGCAGCCGACAGAGTGTTCACCGTTGCTGACAAGGCTGTAAAACGATTTCATATTTTCACCTCATTAGAATTGCGGCGCCCTGAAGCAAAACCGCAATTAATTAAAAAAACTGATTTTTATCGGATGCTTCGGGTTATTCTGAACCGTGTTACCGTCAAAAACAACGTTCTCCGCTTTTATCTCGACCTGCGGATAAATAACCCCGTCTGCTTTTGATACAGTATCAAAGCAAAGCTTTGAGCTTTTGAAATCTATGTTTTTCAGCGTTATGTTTTCTGACGGATAGGTTGAATGGAGCAGAATACCGACGTCGTTTTCAACAGCAACGTTATCAAGCGTGATTCCGCTTTGGGGAACGCACACGCAACCCGGATAATAACTGCGTGCATAGGTATCGTAATTCAGGCTTATTGCAACTCCTGTATCACGCTTTTTCTCAAGTGTGCAATTGCGTATGGTTACGTTGCGGCAACCGCAGTTCAATTCTTCCGTGTTACGCACGGCAACCCAATTTATGCCGTCATATTCGGCAATTCCTTTTTCGTGGCAAGGCGGCGTTACGGATGTATAAAGCTTGCCGTCTTTCGGATTCATCAGAACGCGGTAAGTTTTGCCGTTAACCGCAACGGTATCCGAATGCTGAACCTGCATCCCCTTGCTCCATCTGCACCAGGCACCGCCAAGAATCCTGCAGAAAAAGCCTGTTGTTGAACTGTCGTCCAGATCAATGCAGTTTTCGATTATTCCGTTTTCAATCCAGCCAACGTGGGTGTTTGAGGTTGCGTAATCAAAGGCATTGAGAGCTATCGGGTCATCAAAGGTACGGAATCTGCCGTTGCGGATAACAAAGCCGTCACCCCAGCCGAGGTGAACACCGTCTTTGTTGCCTGTTATATATAAATCATTAAGGTTAACGTTTTTGAACGCACTTATCTGAATTGCATAATCCTTTTCAAGCAAGCCGTGGCACTCAAACTTTTCAATTTTTAAATTTTCAACATAAATCATCGCAACCTGCGCCCGCAAGCCCGCAATACGGCTGTTAACGCCGAAATCGTTGCTTTCAACGCCGTTGCATTCAAGATGCAGACCGATAATTTCAATGTTACGGTTATATTCACCTTTAAGCGCACCTTTGTTTATAAAAGCATTGCCGTTAACGCCGCTTTCACTCGCTTCGCGCTGAATAATTGCACCGTCACAGAACACAAGCTTTGTATTGTCACCGATTTCGATTTGCTCTGAAATTTTATAAACGCCCGGAACGGTTACCTGAACAACACCGCCCATATCAACGGCTTTCTGCAGAGATTCGGAGTTTTTATAAGGAGTGTTTTCGGGCAAAAAACCGTATTCATTTGCATTAACCATAGCTTTTATTCCTGAAAAAAATAATTTATTAAACTGATTATATCACTTAAAAATAAAAAAGCAAGGCAACGCCTTGCAAAATACTTATTACGAGCTTGCGAGTAACAAGGTTCTCCGAAACAAAGAAATCTTTGATTTCGTCTTGTTTCGTGAGGTTCTTATTACCTCTTACTTCTTACTTATTACTTCCCAAAGCCCCAAGGACTTTTGAGGTAAGAGTGAAGAGGTAAAAGGTAAAAAGTAAAAATCCTGAATACTTTCGCATTCAGGATTTTCTGGCAGTACATCTCACTTTGGAACCTGTGATTTAATTACCATTTTTCTTTCTTCTTCATAAAATAAGGTCCGCACCAATCATTTTCATGTGTTTTTATATAAGTCCACTCAAAATTATTCCCTGTAACATAAACTTCAACTAATTCATCAAGGTCTTTTGCAGTATATAATTCTGTAGGAAGTTTTTTTGTTTCCTTATCCTCAAACCATTCAATATAATAAGCTTCATTTTTTTCAATTTTATCATAAGCTTTCCGAGCTTCATCGCCAACGAGATACTGCTTTTCATCTAATAACTTCCAAGAAAAAATGTGCCATATATAATTTCCAGTGGCTCTGACATAATTTTCAATATCCTTTTTAGGAATATCTGAAGCAAAAATTTCAAGCCAATTGTCGTAAAATTTGTTTTTTGTCATATAATCATCTCCCTGCACTGATAACAGATACTTTAATTCTATAACAACAAACCTGAAAAGTCAATCAGTTTGCCCGAAGGGCGACATTGTTTTAGTGATATTCTGCCTATCGGCAGAGTGATATTTTCACTTCGTGAAAGTGATATTGAAACCTGTGGTTTCAGTGATATTATATTCGCAAATAAACTCGCGTAGCGAATAACACTGTGCGAAGCACAATATCACTGTGAAGCAATATAACTCGCCAAAGGCG
>JAZNDY010000235.1:0-11655 GCA_045588295.1 Acutalibacteraceae bacterium | reverse complement strand
TTGCGGATTATATCGGAAACGTCATTGATTGAGCCGATATCCGCTCTGTCCTGGCGAACAACAATCGTTGCCGTGTCGCTGTATCCGAGCAGGGCCTCAAAATCTGAAGCAAAGCAGACGGGCGGAGAGTCGAGGATAATAAAATCATAGCTGTTTTTGAAGCCGGTCATAAGCTTTTCAACCGCAGGGTCAGAAAGCTTATCAAACGAATCTGCAAAGGATTTATACTGAAAAACGCAGTCAAGGTTATCTGTTATATTGACGGGCAGGTCTCTGAAAGCAACGTTGTTTTCAATTGCATCGCTCAAAGATATGCCGTCTTCTGCATCGCAGCCAAATATTTTGTGCATTGCAGGTTTTTTGAGGTCGGTGTCAATCAGAAGCACTTTGAAATTCTTCTGTGATATTGACAGAGCCATGTTTGCGGCAAAGGTTGATTTGCCCTCGTTTTCTGCAACGCTTGTAACGGTGATGATTTTATCGCCGTTGTTTTGCATTGTGTGGCGGATGATTGTTGAAATTCGTTTTGTGGATTCAATAAACGGCATACCTGTTGAAAAGCCTGTGATGAGAGCGGCGCTTTTTCGGGCTTTTTTCTTTTCGGAACGCCGCATAAAACGGTTGGTTTTTCTGATATAAGGGATAGTGCCGAGCACGTTGCCGTCAAGATTTTTTTGGGCGGCTCGCAGGTTTTTAACCGTTGGGCGCAAGAATGAGAGCAACGCAACGGCTGCGGCAACAGCAAATGCGGCAAGCATACCTGCAAGAATGCAAGTGCCGCGGGTATCCTGAACGTTTGAGGGCGAATAGGGGATTGTGGGGTTTTTCAGAATATCAACGTTTGCGTTGGAAAAAAGATAGTCTGACACCGTTTCATAATTTTTAAGTGCCGAGTTGATAATCAGATAAGCGTTTTTGGGGGTGTCAGAAACAACCTTGAGGGTGATGAGGTTGGTTTCTTCAATGATATCAATGCTGATTGTGCCGTTAACGGATTTGACGCCCAGGTCAGCCGCAATTCTCTTTTTAAGCGTTTCGCTTTCGAAAACCTCTGAAAAGATGCCTGCCATCTCTTTTGTCAGATAGAGAGATGAATAAGTTGTGCCGTTGTTACTCTTAACAGAAACAGAAAGAACGGATGTTGAGGTGTATTCCGGCTTATAGGTCAGAGTGTAAAAACCTGAAACGGCAAAAAAACCTATAAGTGCGGCAAGAATGATATACAAAGCGTTTCTGAACAGGTCTTTGATTATGCTTCTGAAATCAATGTCGCTGATTGTTAAATTCACTTACCTCACCTCTTTATTCAACTATTACCGTCAGAGCTGTGAAACCTTTTGATGTGGCGTGCTGCTCTGCGGTGTAATAAACCTCATAGATGCCGGGGGTTTTCAAATCAAGCATGGAGCTGTCATAAGTAACGATGCTTTTATCAAGCTCGGTGCCGTCTGTGTTTGCAACGCCGCTTATATATTTTGCAGGGTCAAACGCAGAGCCCGCCTTAATATAAACGATGCTTTCTGTGAGAGTGATAACAACCTTGCTGTCAACAATCTCAAGAATATGCACGGGCAGAATATGCTGCACCGTGTCGCCGAAAGAGTTTGTTACCTCCACCTTGACAGAATAGTTGCCGGCCTCAAGCATATTGACGTTTGAATCGGTTATACGGACAAGGGAGCTTATATCGCCGTCAAGAATGTCTTTTGCGCCAATGTTGCCAAAGATATTCTCGTTTGAATTCTTCTGGAAAACAAGCGGCTTTGAAAGGATGAATTCCGGAGAACGGTAATCTGTGAAGATAACCTCTCTTGAAAATGATGCAGGCTGGTTTGCAGAATCAAACACAACGTAATTCACTTTGCAGGTGCCTTTTTCAAGCAGACGCGAAAAGTTGCTGACCATAATTTCATCCGTCAGGTCTCCGTCCTCTTCGTCGTGCGCTTCAAGACCTGCAAGAAGCTCGTCTTCCGTATAATTGCAGCTGATTCTGAGGGGTTCTTTAGGTCCTGTTATGACGGGTGAGTTGGGGTCAAGGCGCAAACGTTCCATAACCTCAACGCCGCCGATAAATATAAGTGACACAATGAACAAAACCGAAACGGCTATTCTTATATATCTCATATCACACCTCGGAAATAAAAAATTAAAGCAATTTGTATTTTTTAAGCAGCTCCATGCGCCGGTTGCCAAGGGCAATGCCCTCAGCGGCGAGGTTTGACCTGCCTTCTTTTTTTAGTTTCATATATCTGCCCAGCCTTCTGTATTGCTCTCTGAAAATCAGGTAGGGCTTATCCTCAAGCTCAGGGCACATATTAACAAGCCTGCGCTTATCTGCAAAAACCGTGCGCATAAGAATGGCGGCTCTGCTGTTGCCTGCGTTTCGGCTGCTCATTGCGGCGCCGAGCATATGGGCAGAGGCTTTTCTTGCGCTTGATTCGTTGCCGTAAATGCCGCTTTCCATCAGGTCTTCAATCAGCATATCAAGGCAGACGGGCTGTGTTTCAAGCTCAAAGCCGAAGCCGAGATAAGTGTTGCCCAGGTGGAAAAAGTCAGAACAGATGTCAAGGGCATCAAAGCTTTTAAGTGTGTCTGTTATAAAATCCCTGTCAAGCTCATCACCGAATTTTTGCGCATAAAGCAGAATGTCGGCAATCTGCCTTATGCCCAGACCGCAAAAGGTAAAGTGCTTGAGCGCGTGGCAGATTAAATAGAGAAAATGTGTTGTATGCTCAAACGTGCGGATTTTAACGCCGCCGCAATCGATTTCGCGGTAATTTGCACCGTCAAACTTAAAAAGCCCGTTCATCGGTGTAAGCCAATCGTTTTCATAGCCGATGGCGTTGAAGTGAATTTCTATGCGGAGAGGGCAGTCGGGGTGAGTGTAAAGTATCTCGCGCACGGTCTGAGCCTGTGTTGAGGTAACGTTTTCAAAATTCGCTTCAAAGCCAAGCTCTTTCAGTATTCTGTCGGTTTTTTCATAGTCGGCGTGAGCAATGAGCAAATCCTCGTCGCCTGAAGCGCGGTGGTCACAAAGCTCACCGTAGTTAAGGCGGCACACAAGACCTTTCATCACAAGCGGATAGATATTTTCGCTGTTCAAAAGCTTATAAATCTGCAGAAATGCGGCTGTTTTTTGCGCCTGTTCAACAGTTGCAAGCGTTGCCTGCGCAAGATATTCTTCATAACAAGGCGATGCGGTGCATTCGCTGATTTGCGATGCGGCTTCAAGAACAACGGGCAGAATTTTATGAAAACGGGCATAGGAAAGCACAGCGCCCCAGTCAACGGGCTCTGTGAGAGCTTTGTTTTGTTGCCTGTTTAATGATTTGCCGAGCAAAACCAACAGGTTTTCATATTGCGTTTTCATTTTTTTGTTGCCCCATCTTTGCTTGAAATGAAAGAGATAAACAAATATATTTTCTATAACACTTTATTTTACAATATATAAAGATTTTTTTCAATGATAATTTGCGATTTTTGCACAGCAAAGGTTGGCTTAGGCAAAATTTTTGCATATGCCACGGTCAGTGTATACATTTTATCAAAAAAACATTGACTTTTGTTAACATAAGTAATAAGATTATATTAAGATAGTATCGGTGAAAGTGTTTGCCGAAGGTTAACGGGAGATGTGGTGCGGTGAGTTTTGATAACAACGTCAGATATCAGGCAAAGCCAAACTATATCCACCGCAAGGTTGGCGGCAACGATATTTTAATCCCCGTTGCAGAAAACGTGGCGGATTTTAACGGTTTTATTGAGCTTAACACCACAGCGGCTTTTATATGGGATAAGCTGGCAACGCCCCAAACTGTGGGTGAGGTTGTTGACGCCCTTGCCGAAGAATGCGGCGAGGATAAAGCGGCGGTTGAGAGTGACACACACGAGCTGTTTGCTCTGATGCTGGAGCGCAATATGCTCATCGAGGTGGGCTGATTATGGAGATTCTTGCCAAAGCTCCTGAGCGTTGCCCTGTTAACGCAACGTTTGAGTTAACCGTGCGCTGCAACCTTAAATGCAAAATGTGCCTTTTCAGGCACAGTGACAGTGAGAATGCAGAAATAATCAGCAAGGAGCTTACCGCAGAGCAATGGGCAGATTTTGCCCGTGAAGCGGCGGAAATCGGCACCGTTGGTGTGCTGATAACCGGCGGCGAGCCTATGCTTCGCCCTGATTTTTGCGAGATTTATGAGAGCATATACCGCCAAGGGTTTATGATTTCGCTTTACACAAACGCAACCCTTGTTACACCTGAGGTTATGGAGCTTCTTCGCAAGCTTCCGTCTCATAAAATCGGCATTTCAATTTATGGCGCATCGGCTGAAACTTATCAAAAAGTTTGCGGCAACGCCGCGGCATTTGAAAAAATGCTGGAGGGCAGCAGGCAGCTTTGCACCTTGCCCTCGGTTACAGAATTCAGAACAACTATAATTCAAGATAATCTTTGCGATTCACGGGCTATCGAAAAGCTTGTTAAAGATAATTTCGGGGCGAATCACACCGTCACGCAAACCAGAATGGTTATGAAGGCGGTCAGAGGAGCCTGCGCAGACGTTGAAAGCTGCAGGCTCTCGCCGTATGATAACGTTATGCTCTCGCTTGAGAAAAGCATTGATATTATCAAAGAAAAAGTCGGTGACGGGTTTGATATCAACAATATCCGCATCCGTCAGGAAAACCTTAATAAAAATGCAGATTGCGGCTCTGCCGTTAATCATAGATTATCCCTTTTCGGCTGCAGCGGCGGTATGTCCGCTTTTGCGCTGACGTGGGACGGCAGGCTTCAGGCTTGCCAGGTGCTTGGTGCTTTCAGCACCGATGCGGTTGCGCTCGGCTTAAAAAATGCGTGGGAGGATTATCCCAAGTGTGTTAAATTGCCCGAGCCCAACCAAAAATGTTTGAATTGTGAAATGAGCAAGCTTTGCCGGAGCTGTTATGCTCTGCGCTATGCTGAAACAGGTAATCTTTATGATTGCCCCGAATACGCCTGCCGCGATTCGGAGGTTATGAAATCTTTTTGTGTTTAATTTCGGAAGAAGGGTGCAGAAATGAAATATGTAAAACCCAAAATGAATTTTGTTGCAACTCAGGCTAAAGAAGCCGTTGCCGATATTTGCTGGGCATACGCCACAGGTCATAAGGGCAAGTCGTTCTATTTTGACTCGCCCGGCAAAGGCTACGTGGAGTGTGCAATTTATGAAACAACGGGCGGTTGCAACGGTGCTGTCGTCAGCACGGTTGCATACCATAACGGCGCTACCCCTGATTCAGCTGATGCAGCTTTAAGGGAAGCTCTTGCAATGGCAGGCGGTAACAGCGCAGAGCCTTTCAAGGGTTCACCTTTTGAGAGGAAACCCGATTCAAGCTGGAGCTGAAATGAATATGCATATCAAATGCGGTCCCGTGGTGTTTGAACTGCGGGATTTTTGCAATAATTCACCCTTTGAAACCCGTTGGTGGCGGCTTGACCCTTATGCAACAGATGCACCCGCAGGCGACACAGTCACAATAAATTTCAAAAAAACACAAACTGATTTGGCAGAAGTACGCACCGTCAGCAAAGAAAAAGACGGTTTTTATTCCCGTGAAACGTTAGTAACAAACGGCAACACGGTTTACAGAATGATAAGAAACAGCACGGGCGAAACCGTGCTTTCAATCGGCATTGATGCCGAATTCAACACAATAAATCTCATTGAAGATAATACACAGACTGATGCGCTTGCCGCCTTTGAATTCATCGGCAGAGCCGCAATGCACGCTATGATAAACCGCGGTGTTTTGCCGTTTCACGGTGTTTTAGCGGAGCATAACGGCAAGGGCATAATCATCAGCGCACCCTCGGGCGTGGGCAAAACAACGCACGCACGCCTCTGGCGCGACACCCGAAATGCGCTCATCATTAACGGCGACAACGCCTGCTGTTACAAAGAAAACGGCGTATGGAAAGGCTTCGGCGTTCCGTGGAGCGGCACAAGCGGCGAAAACGTTAACCGCACGGTTGAAGTTGCCGCAATCGTTATTCTTGAAAGAGGCAAAGAAAACAAGGCACACCGCCTTGGTGAATATGAAGCTTTCTGCAAATTGCTGCCGCTTATGCACTATCCGTCCTGGAGTGTTGAAAGCACAGACCTTGTAACAGAGCGTTGCACTGAATTTTTAAAAGATATTCCTGCTTTCAGGCTGGAATGCACACCCGACGCACAGGCTGTTGAGGTTTTGCTCAACAAATTGGAGGAAGCGTATGGCGGCTGAAAAAAACGAAGTTGTTTATATCGCTAACGATGAATTCTTTTCCGCCGTGCGGCAAACGCTTGAAGACGGCAAGGAGGTTGACTTCACCGTTACGGGCAACAGTATGTGGCCCTTGCTCAAGCACGGGCGTGACAGAGTTGTGCTGGCAGGCTGCAAAGCGCAGGATATCCGCAAGGGTGACGTTATTCTTTTTGAAGCTTTGCCATCAAAATTTCTGCTTCACAGGGTAACGGAGCTTAACGAAAAAACTTTTGAAACAACGGGCGATTTCAACACCTTCCGTGACGGCAGCTTTTCAAAAGACTGCGTTTGCGGCAAGGCGGTGAAGTTTATCAGAAAAGGTAAAAGCCGCAAGGCAAGCTCATTTCTGATACGGTTTTATTCCGTTTTCTGGCGAAGCTTTTATTTTGCCAGAAAACCTCTTTTGAAGCTGTTGTTCCGGGTTTCAAAAATCAAGGCAAACTGATTGAATTTATGAAAACGGAGGAATTTTAAATATGAATTCTGTTGAAGTTTTTGAGCAAACATATAAAAAACAGGCGCAATACACTGCTTTTACGCCTTACAGAATCTGCCCCATCGGTGCGCACAGCGACCACCAGCTGGGCAAAATAACGGGCTTTGCTATAAATAAGGGCATTCATATCGCTTACGGTCCCAAGGAAAACGGCGTTATTGAGATTAAGTCTTTGCAGTTTGATAAGCGCGCGCAGTGGCACGTTTCCGCAACGCCCGAAGAGCCGCAGGGTGACTGGGCAGACCATCTGCGCGGTGCAACGGTTGCACTCAACAAGCGTTATCCGCTCCGCAGAGGTTTGTGCGCGGTTGTTGACGGCGAGCTGCCCATCGGCGGACTTTCGTCATCGGCGGCGGTCATCATCACGTTTTTATCTGCCCTTTGCACAATGAATAACGTTAAGCTCACACCCGACGAGCTTATCACCATTTCACAGGAGGCAGAAAACGCTTACGTTGGCGTTGCCTGCGGCAAGCTTGACCAATCCTGCGAGGTTTATTGCAAAAAAGACCATCTGCTCTATATGGATTTGAGAGATAATACCTATGAGCGCATTCCGCTTAACCCTGAAATGAAGCCGTTCAAGATTGCGATTTTCTTCAGCGGTCTTGAGCGCTCGCTTGCAGGCTCTGCGTTTAATATGCGTGTTGATGAATGCAGAAGCGCCGCATATGCTCTCAAGGCTTATGCAGGTATGGAATACGGCAAGTTTGAAGAAACAAACCTGCGTGACGTGCCCTACGAGGTTTATCTTGAGCATAAAGATAAGCTGCCTGAAAATTGGCGCAAGCGTGCTGAGCATTGGTACACTGAATATGAGCGCGTTTGCAAAGGTGCCGAGGCGTGGCGCAACGGTGACATTGAGGAATTCGGCAGACTTTCTTTTGAAAGCGGCAAATCCTCAATCTATAATTGGGAAACAGGCTCGCCCGAGCTTAAAAAGCTTTATGAGATAATGACTGAAACCGACGGCATTTATGGCGGACGTTTTTCAGGTGCAGGCTTCAAAGGCTGCTGTATGGCACTCATTAACCCCGATTACGAGCAGAGCGTTGTTGAAACCGTTACACGCAGATATCTGGAGGAATTCCCTCACCTTGAAGGCAAATATTCCGCCCACATCTGCGAAAGTGCAGACGGCGTTAACTTAAGGTGATTGAATTACGCAACGGTTACATATATTTAAAACCAATGCTTTTCAGCACATATCTGATAAAAATACCAAAGAATTAAGGTGCAATTATGAAATGTCTTATTCTTGCGGCAGGATACGCCACAAGGCTTTATCCTCTGACCGAAAACTTCCCGAAACCCTTGCTTGACGTTGGCGGCAAAACCATTCTGGATTGGCTTGTTGACGATATCGACACCGCAGGCGAGGTTGATGAATACATTGTTATTTCTAACCATAAATACGCTCATCATTTTGAAGCCTGGGCAAAAACGAAAGCACAAAAAGTGACCGTTGTTGATGACGGCACAGACACAAACGAAACCCGTCTGGGTGCGGTGAAGGATATTCAGTTTGCAATCGAAAAGCTGGGTCTTGACGACGATATGCTTGTTATTGCAGGCGATAACGTGCTTGATTTCAGCCTCACAAGGTTTGTGGCTTATGCAAAAGAAAAGGCAACCTCTTGCATAAGGCGTTATTATGAGCCTGAATTCAGCAAACTTCACAAGTGCGGTGTTGTTACGGTTAACGAGGCGGATAAGGTGTTGAATATGACTGAAAAATCGCCCACGCCTGAAACGCATTGGTGCTGCCCTCCGTTTTATTATTACACCAAGAACGATGCACGCCTTGTACAAAAGGGCATTGACAGCGGTTGCGGCACAGATGCCCCCGGCAGCTATATTGCCTGGCTTTGCACGCAAACTGAAGTTCACGCAATGGAAATGCCCGGCAAACGCTATGATATCGGCAACCTTGAAAGCTATGAAAAGGTAAAAAACGAATACAAAGGCATTGATAAATAAAACAACCCCGAAGAAAGCCGTTTTGGCGATTCTTCGGGGTTTTGCATATTCGGTTATTATTCCGCAGTTTTTTCTTCTGCAGAAGCTTCTTCAGCGGCAGTGTTTTCTGCGGCTGCCTCTGCCTGTGCGGCTTCGCCTTCGGGTTTGGGGTAATCCTCTTGGTTTGCCCATTTATCAGCCTGGTCGATGCCTTCTTTTGCTGTTTTTATAACTGCTTTGCCAAGGTCACGGAACGCAAATCCAAGCCCTTTGCCTGTTTCTTTCCAGGTATCCTTTAATGCCATATCGGCACCTCCTTTAACGATGATGCTAAATAAAATATAAATTAACTGCGCGGAATTGTCAAGAACTTTTGCCACTGAGGTAATCACCGGGCATCAGTCTGAATCAATAATCCTTAACTTCGCCGCAGACGGTACATTTCTGAACAAACAAGCCTTTGAACTGGCCGCCGCAGTGCCGGCAAAGACCGGCGTTGCGCCTGCTCATCTGCAAATTCATATTTTGCTGAACGGCGGCGTGCGCTTCAGGCATTTTTCGGTTGCGTTCTTCGGCAATGTTTTCAATGTTTTCAAACAGCAACGCTCCTGCTATGTTGCACTGGTTATAATTGTTATATCCCACGGCAACAACCGTGCCGTCAGCTTTAAGACCTATGGTGTGGAAGTTTCCTGCTGAAATTGCAACAATATCATTCCAACCGTTAACGTTGCACTGTTTGTCTTCGTTTTCACCCACAGCAACAACAGTACCGTCAATTTTTAGTCCTACGGTGTGGCAGCCGCCTGCAGAAATTTCACAAATATTACGCCATTCTCCAACGTTGCATTGGCCGCTGTAGCTGTTGCCTGTTGCAACCACTGTGCCGTCTGATTTGAGAGCAACTGTGTGTGAATATCCGGCAGAAACGGCAACAACATTGCTCCAGCCCGAAACGTCACACTGAGTGTTGATGTTATCACCTGTGGCAACAACCGTGCCGTCAGCCATGAGACCCACGGTGTGGCTTTCGCCTGCAGCAATTGCAACGATGTTGTTCCAATCGTTAACGGAGCATTGGCCGAAAGTGTTGTCGCCAACGGCAACAACCGTGCCGTCAGATTTAAGAGCAACTGTATGGCGTTCGCCTGCCGCAACTGCAATCACGTTTGTCCAATCATCTGTGTTGCACTGGTTGTGTGAGTTGTTACCTGCGGCAACAACCGTGCCGTTGGTTTTAATGGCAACGGTGTGGTAATCGCCTGTTACAACAGCGGTTATGTATGACCAGTTTTTAACGTTGCACTGACCGAATTCATTGTATCCCACGGCAACAACCGTGCCGTCAGATTTAACGGCGGCGGAGTGGCGGAATTTTGTGCTTATAAAGCCTTTGACAGCCCGTACATTCTTATACTTTTTTTGAATTCTGAGGCGTTCGTTTTCAAGCTGTGCCTGTTTTTCTTTTTCTTTTCTGTGGTTTTCATCAGCTATGCGTCTTTTTATATTGGCGTTATAGACGTCAAGCATTTCAACGAGTGAGGCATCACCGTAACGCCTGATTTTCTGGAAGTTGTTTCTGCCGTCAAAAGCTTCATTGAGGTTGTTGAGCGCTTCCTGATTTTTTGCGTGAAGCTCTGCCATCAGCTTGCCCAGATATGCCTGCGCGTTTTCGGGGTCAATATCCAGCACTTTTTCGCAATATTCATCGGCTGATTTCCAGTCACCGTCTTCAAGGAAGATGAAAGCGCGTTTCAGATATGAATCAACAGAGGGGTTTGATGACGGCTGCTGAATGGGTGCGGATTCAACAACAGCTTGAGTTTTGGGTGATAACAGTTTTTCGATGCCGCGCAGCAAATCCTGAACAGCGCCGACTTTGCCCATATCCTGCGCCTGAAGTCTGGCAAATTCTTTGGGCATATCATAAACGTCAACGCCCTTGTAGCAGGGGATAAGGTGCTTTGATTTGTCGTTTGCCATCAGCTTAAGGTAACGGCTCCACTCATTTTTTACCCAAACAGCGTTAAAGAACTCATAATCCGTGCCGAAAACAAGCATTATTTTTGCAGAGTTGAGAGCCGCAAAAATATAGGGCTCATATTCAACACCGAGCTTATCTTCAAGCGTGATGCGTGAGAAAAACACGCGGTAACCTTTTTCTGAAAGCTCGTTATAAACGTCCTGTGCAATAACACTGTCAAGCGTTCTGTCACCGAATTCGTCTGTTTCTTTGTAGCAGATAAAAATGTCATACGGCTCTTCTTTGCTTGAAACTTCAACGATTGATTTTCTTATCTCTTCGATTGCCTTTGCTTCATCGCGGTAGACTTTTCTTGCCGCGGGGTCAGCGTTTTCCATAACCATCTCAAAATCGCTTGAATCCATAATGCTGTCAAACGATGAACGGTGGCAGGTGGGGATTTTTTTGCCTGTTGCAGGGTCGTCAACGTATTCAATACCGTAGTTGCAAAGAATAAGACCCCAATATGCTTCTGCTTCTTCAGGGTAATCGTTGATTATGTTTTCATAAACTCCTGCAGCCTTATCAAAATTGCAGGCGGTGCGGAGTTTGTTGGCACGCGAGAAAAGACCGATTTTCTTTTCGTCATCTGCTACGGGAACGGTCTGTTTTGAACCGCAATATTCGCAAACGGCAACGCTTTCATCATTGCTGAATTCAAGTGTGCCTCCACACATTTTACATTTTAAAATTGCCATAGCATACCTCTGAATTACAAAAAATAGTTACAATTTAAATATTAGCATATACATTTTGTTTTTGCAAATGTTTATGCAAAAAACACTAAAGCTTTTCGTAACTGTCTGCATAAACGCAATGCCGTTGCATAAAAAATGTTTGCATATTGCAGTATATATGATATAATTTTTTAAAAAGAAGTGATAAGGAGAAGGCTTTA
>JAZNDY010000234.1:0-3539 GCA_045588295.1 Acutalibacteraceae bacterium | reverse complement strand
TATTGAAGCTTGCCGCAGCGTTTTCGGCACCGAGCTTCCCCAGGTTGTTGTTTTTGATAACGCCTTCCATTCAACAATGCCCCCCGAGGCTTATATCTTCCCCGTACCCTATGAATATTATGAAAAATATCAGGTTCGCCGCTACGGCTTCCACGGCACTTCACACCGCTTCGTAAGCGCACGCTGTGCAGAAGTTATGGGCAAAGATATCAAAGACCTCAAGATTGTTACCTGCCACCTCGGCAACGGTTCATCAATCACCGCTGTTAAGGGCGGCAAGTGCATTGACACAAGCATGGGTCTTACTCCCCTCGACGGTTTCATTATGGGTACACGCTGCGGTGCCGTTGACCCCTCGGTTATCACCTACCTTCAGCAGAAGGAAGGCTGGACACCTGCAGAAACAGACACCATTCTTAATAAGAAGACAGGTGTACTCGGCATTTCAGGTGTCGGCAGTGACGACAGAGACGTAAGCGCAGCTGAAGCAGAAGGCAACGAAAGAGCTCACCTTGCAAGAAGCATCCAGAAATATCAGGTTCGCAAGCTCATCGGCAGCTACGTTGCAGCTATGGACGGCGTTGACGCTATCGTATTCACAGGCGGTATCGGCGAAAACACATTTGACCTGCGCGCAGACGTTTGCAAGAATCTCAGCTACCTCGGCATTGAATTTGACGATGCAGCAAACGAGATCATGAGAAGAGGCAAGGAAGGCGAAATCTCAACCGCAAACTCAAAGGTTAAGGTATTCGTTCTGCCCACAAACGAAGAGCTTGTTATCGCAAGAGATACAAAGGCTATCGTTGAAGCAATGTAATAAAAAAACATTTAAGCTCCCGTTTTTCGGGAGCTTTTTTTGTTGACTATTCAGGTGCGGTATAGTATAATGTTTTAATAATTATAATATATAGGAGAAGCATATGGAATATATTGCTCCGATATATAAATCTGCCGCAGAAGCAAAAGATTTTCCCGTGGCGTCAATTGATTCTTTCCACTGGGAAGCAGACGGTTATTCACGCCCTGAAAGCTATGCTGCCGTGTTTGGCGTTGAGGGTGAGGGTATCCATGCCGTTTTATGGTCTTTTGAGGATAATCTGCGCATTGAATGCCAAAAGCGTGACGACCCCGTTTATACAGACAGCTGCCTTGAATTTTTTATTGCTCCCGTTGAGGGTGACAAACGGTATATGAATTTTGAGGTTAACCCCAAAGGCGTTTATCTGTCTCAGATTGGTGAGGTCAGAGAAAACCGCAGCTTCATCAAAGAATTCACAAGCCTTGAGCCTGTTATTATGCCGATGAGCATTGAAGAAAACAGCAAAACCGCCTGGGGGTATGAAATTCTGCTTACGTGCGAATTCATCACTGCTCTTTACGGCGTTGATTTCAAAATCAGCGAATGTAAAATGAAAGGCAACTTCTATAAATGCGCCGACGGCTCCGTTTCTCCGCATTACGGCGCACATTTTCCCGTAACCACTGCCGCCCTCGGCTTCCATAACCCCGATTGCTTCGGCGATATCATATTCAGAAAGGCGTGACCTTTATGTCAGAAAAAATCAGCACTGCTAACGAGCTTCTTGCCGCTTTCACCTTTGAGGGCGAGCTTGAAAACATCAAACAGCTTCACGACGGTCATATCAACGATACATATGTTTTTGAATTTAACGATAACGGCAAAACACGCCGCTATCTTGTGCAGGTGCTCAACACAAGCATCTTCAAGCAGCCTGATGCACTGATGGAAAACGTTGTCGGTGTAACAAACCACCTTCGCAAAGTTGTTATTGCAAACGGCGGCGACACCGAAAGAGAGTGCCTTACCGTTTACCCTGCAAAAGACGGTAAACCCTATTATATTGACAGCGAGGGCAAATTCTGGCGTTGCTATAACTTCATTTCAGGTGCGCATTCATATCAGAGTGTTGAAAACAAAGAGATTTCTTTCAATGCCGCAAAGGCTTTCGGCAAATTCCAGAATATGCTTGCAGATTACCCCGGCGAAACATTGAGCGAAACAATCCCCAACTTCCATAACACACGCTCAAGAATTGCAGATTTCAAAAAGGCGGTTGCCGATAACCTTTCGGGCAGAGCAGAAAACGTTAAGGAAGAAATTGAATTTGTTCTTGCAAGAGAAGCAGACTGCTCCGTGCTTGTTGATATGCTTGCTGCAGGTGAGCTTCCTTTGAGAGTTACACATAACGACACAAAGCTTAACAACGTTTTGTT
The DNA here is from genome assembly GCA_045588295.1 of Acutalibacteraceae bacterium. Classification (GTDB taxonomy): domain Bacteria; phylum Bacillota; class Clostridia; order Oscillospirales; family Acutalibacteraceae; genus CAG-177. The sequence continues at coordinate 1,301 of JAZNDY010000234.1, read as the reverse complement.
TGATGACAAAACAAACGAAGGCATCTGCGTTGTTGACCTTGACACGGTTATGCCCGGTCTTTCGCTCTATGATTTTGGTGACAGCATCCGCTTCAGCGCAAACACCGCAAGCGAAGATGAAAAAGACCTTTCAAAGGTTTCAATGAGCCTTGAGCTTTTTGAGGCATACACCCTCGGTTACCTCACAACAGCAGGTGAAAGCCTGACGGCAAAGGAGATTGAATATCTCCCCTTCTCCGCAAAAATTATGACTCTTGAATGCGGTATGCGCTTCCTTGGCGACTACATCAACGGTGACACATATTTCAAGACCGCTTATCCTGAACACAACCTTGACCGCTGCCACACCCAGCTCACACTTGTTGCGGATATGGAAAAGAAAATGGATGAAATGAACAGGGTTGTTGCCGACTGCTGCAAAAAACTCGGAATCAAGAAATGATAACAAATCTTATCAGCGAAAGCGAATTAAGGCAAGCACTTGCCCTGTGGCTGCTTAAAAACGATATAGGTGTTTATCTGCCTGCAGGCGTCTCAAAAGCAGACTACGTTGAAACCTACCGTCTGCCTGATTTTGACTTTGTTCACGTTCAATCATATGCAGACGCAAACGGTGACCTTGTCACTTTGCTTAAAGCCGAATTCAGCCTTAAAGCTTGGGAAACAAAAAGCGGCAACGAGCCGAAAAGCTTTGCTTTTTATAAAGTTATCAAAACCTCAACCGATTCTCCTGACCTTGAACAAACGGTTATCGGATACATAATGACATAAAAGCAAAACCGCCTCGGTGCAAACCGAAGCGGTTATTTTATTCAACTAGGTTATGATTGCGCGAGAACGGATGAGATGGGCGTTTTCTTTGAGCGCAGGCGTACAAAGGTACGTCAAGCGAGAAAAAACGTTCATATCGCCGTTGTCGCCAATCAGAATCAGTCAAGGAAGTCCTTGAGGCGTTTACTCCTGCTGGGATGGCGAAGCTTGCGGAGTGCCTTGGCTTCAATCTGGCGGATTCTTTCACGGGTTACGCCGAATTCGCTGCCAACCTCTTCAAGGGTGTGAGGGTGACCGTCTTCAAGACCGAAGCGCAGAGCAAGAACCTTTGCTTCTCTGGGTGTGAGGGTGCGGAGAACGTCGTTGAGCTGTTCTTTGAGAAGGAGCATTGAAGCTGCATCTGCAGGTGCGGGAGCATCATCATCGGGAATAAAGTCACCAAGGTGGCTGTCTTCTTCTTCGCCGATGGGTGTTTCAAGTGAAACGGGTTGCTGAGCAACGCGCAGAATTTCGCGAACCTTATCAACAGG